>CAYWAD010000007.1:0-29083 GCA_964456045.1 uncultured Lachnospiraceae bacterium | reverse complement strand
GAGCTTGAGAAGATCTCTTGAATTTTGATTTTTTTTCGGGCAGTCCCGTCATAGATCCGCTCAAAAGGATAACATCGGTATCCGTTATGAACAGATAATTGTCCGTCGGGATGCAGTCGAGGTTCAGGTCCGTTTTCGCGGCTATCTTAACGCTGTCGTAAGGAATACCCTTCTCAAGCAGAGCCGCTTTGACGGATTCGTGAATATCAAAAAGTTCGGTCACAGGTGTTCACCTCCTTGGGTAATGCGCATATTAAGACATTATATATAAGCCTTAATAATTCAATAATAATTATACTTTCCGTTTATCGATCCGTCAAGTTAATTAACTGATAATTATCTCTTGAAAGTTCATATTTGATTAACATTTCGGAAAAAATGCGTGCAAAACGTGTTAACTTTTTTTATTTTATAAGGCGATACGAAAAACGTCGAGACGCTCGTAATTTCTTAATTCGGATATATAATTCTTGCATAGCGGCATAAACTGTGATATAATCGAAGAAAAGTTTATCATTCAGCTTGCCTGAAAATGGGAGGAACGTAAATCATGGATTACAAAGGTGTTTTTGAAATATCCGAAAAAATTCTTGCAAATGTATCGTCGGTTATATACGGAAAGTCAACTGAAATCAGGTACATAATCTGCGCGCTTTTGTCGGAGGGACACGTCCTTTTGGATGACATCCCCGGAACCGGAAAAACAACACTTGCAAAAGCGCTTGCAAGATCAGTTTCCGCTGATTGCAAACGAATCCAGTTCACGCCTGATTTGCTTCCTTCTGATATAACGGGTATCAATTTTTACAGTCAAAAAGATAACGAATTCGTGTTTAGACGCGGACCCGTTTTCACAAATATCGTTATCGCGGACGAAATCAATCGCACGACTCCTCGTACACAGTCTGCATTGCTTGAATGTATGGGCGAAAGACAGACAACGATCGACGGAGAAACGTATAAGCTTGCCTCTCCTTTTTTTGTAATCGCAACGCAAAACCCCATTGAGTCGCAGGGAACATTCCCGCTTCCTGAAGCGCAAACGGACCGCTTCTTGATGAAGCTTTCGCTCGGCTATCCTTCACTTGAGGCAGAACGTGCGATGCTGGATGAGCATATCGTCGTTTCGCCTCTTGAGTCTCTGAAATCCGTCTGCACGAAGCAGGATGTCACAGCCGCACAGGAAGCGGTAAAGTATATAAAAGTGTCCGCGCTTGTCAAAAAATATATCGTAAATATCGTAAATGAAACACGTCTTTCCGACAGAGTACGCCTCGGCGTAAGTCCGCGTGGAACTCTCGCACTTATGCGCGCCGCTCAGGCGTGGGCGGCAATGAACGGCCGTGACTATGTTCTGCCGGATGATGTAAAAGCCGTTGCAGTCCCCGTCCTCTCGCACAGAATTATTTCCCGTTCGCAGGGAACCATACGCCTGTCGGATTCCAACTCGAATATCATTCAGTTCATAATAGATACCGTGGAAGTTCCGGTGGAGTAAGTCCTTTTAATAAATTGTAAAGACTCTTGGAGATTTTTTATGCTGTACATTGCTTTGATTGTTGCCGCTGTCATCGTGTATATTTGGCAGCAAAAAATGTATGAAAAGCATACCTTTGATGCCATAGATTATAAAGTAACGGTCAGCTCCGAGGAGGTTTTTGAGGGGGAGGACATATTTGTCTATGAAGAAATAACAAACGACAAATATATCCCCGTGCCGTATACAAAAGTCGATACTTCGCTTCCCAAGGGACTTAATTTTCATATTGTGGAATACGATAAAACCACAGGTAAACCGATTGATATTTTCAGGGACAGAGTTGCGAGCGTTTTTGTGCTGAAAAGCAAGGAAAAAATACGCAGACGTTGGAGAGTACGCTGCCGTACGAGAGGTGTTTACAGCGTCGGAGACGCAACTGTCGTCTCCAATGACCTTTTCGGTATGAATCCGACGTCGAAATCGCTCAAATGCGAGCCGAATAAGACAAATACCGTCGTTGTTTTGCCGCGTACGGTCAATTTGGAGGAGCATTTTACTTCGTCGTTTTATCACAGCGGCGACGTTATAAAAAATCACAGCCTTTTGAGCGATCCGCTCTATATCGCAGGCTCGCGTGAGTATACTCCGCTTGACCCGATGAATAAAATCAACTGGAAACAGACGGCGGCTCACGGCAAATTAATGGTCAATAACGAGGAATTCACTCAGCGCCATAGATTCAATATAATGCTGAATATGAATTCGCGCGACATCGAAAAGGACCCACGGTATCCGTCAAGCCCGGAAAGTATTGAGCAGTGCATAACCGTCACCGCTTCCATATTGGACAGAATTTCGTCCGAAAATGTACCCGTTCGAATTATTTCGAATACGCCGACCGACGCAGTGTCGGAGGAATATGCCGCCGATACGGAAGGCATCGGAAGCAAAATCCTCTTTACCCCCGCATTTGAAGGCAAACGTGATATGATTTCCGCGCTTCGTATGCTGTCTTCGCTCAAGACGGAGATGTCCTGCCCGATTGAAAAGATGCTCGATTATGTCTTGGCGCATCACGAGGTCTTTTCCGAATACGGCAATCTTATTGTTGTTTCCGCATATATAAGCAATCGAATGATAGTTTTTCACGATGAAATGCAGAAAAACGGCGTTCACGTTATATTTTACATAACAACAACAAACAGAAACGCGGAAACGATTCCGCCAAATGTCGAAGTTTATTATAAAACCTATTTCGATGAATGATCGTATGTGCGACTTTAAGAAAGGACGAACCAAATGACAGATCAACTGTTCGGTAAAATTTATAAGTTTTTGTCGGTTGTTGCGGTCGTGTCCGTAGTCGCCCCGATCGTGTACTTTTTCTTTTATCAGTTAATGCCGGAAAATTCGCAACTTTTGATTTATCTTTTGTCCGCGCTTTTTGTTGCCGTCGGCTATTTGATGCAGTCGTTTTACGGTAAAGTCACGTCGGGACGGCATAATTCGAGAGACGGCTATGACGACGAAGGCGGCTACGAAGCGTCTGTTAATCCGTTTCAGCCGATACGCGCCGCAGGTCCGATCGTGCTTTCCGCGATATTTGCGCTGATCGTTCGTGTAATTACGGATAGAATGATGTATTCCGCATACCAAAACGGATACATTTTAACATACGATTCAAACTCGATTTACCCCTATATGGCAATGTTTCTCGCCTTCGGGCTTAATTTTACGGGCATCGCTTTGTGGTTTTATCCTCCGCACAGAATAATCTCGCTTCGCTCAATGTTTACTTGCTTCGGAGTGTCAAGCGTTATTTTCGCGATGTCGCTTTTGATGTCCGTACCGACAGAAATGATGTCAATTTCGCTTGTGATCTTCTTTGCTTGCGCGGCGATAGTTTTGAATCAAACGCATATAAGCCGCAGAGCCGCCGGTACTTTGACCGCCATCTCCGCAGAAGGAAAATATTATAACTGTAAGCTGATGCTGTTCATCGCGATCGTTGCCGCATTTGCGATGATTGCGCTTGCCGCAGTTTTCACCGGAGTCGGGTTCCTTTTGAAATTCGTTTTTACTTACATTGCCGTAAAAATATTCGGTGCGGGAAACACATCGGACGACAATGTATACTATGACATCAGCGATGCTGCTGCTGATTTTTCGGAAGTTATGATCTCGAATCAGTCTTTCGAGGATAAGCTTTTGATAATACTTTGTATTGTCATATTCATTTTGGCGTTGGTGTTTTTCGCGTTTAGAGGACATAAATTCACGCAGACCGTGGTTGAAAAGCTCAAGCTTTGGTTCAGAGAGATATTTATGTTTTTTATGAATATGCGCGAATTCAACTCATCCGGCATATCGTCATCGCACAGATTTGCAAATTATACGGACGAAACAATAAAGCTTCAGGATGCAACCGTTCGCGCGTATGATCCTAAAGCGGAGAAGAAACGCTCGTACAGAGAGTTTGTTTCGTATTTGAACAGTTTGCCTACCGCGTCTGATCAGATACGTTATGCGTATGTTACGATGCTGTCCGTGTTCCGGTCGCTCGGATACGGAATCAAGCGCTCGGAAACGCCGCGCGAAACAATGCTTCGCATAAACTCACGCTCCGTAAATAACAATATCGACTCCGCAACAAACGCAATCGAGGCAGTTGATTATATGGAAAAGGAGCCGCCGGAAGAAAAATGCGACGAGGCAATCAAGCTGATGTGCCGAATTATACGAAATAATTTTGAGGAATAGGAGAGGGAGCTTTTTAGCTTTTGGTTTTATTATGAATCATAAAATCCCGATTTGGGTGATCGTAGCCTGCTTTGTTTGCGGACTGTGGCCTTTCGGTGTTATTCTTGCAATCGCAAGGGGCGTTTACGAGGACGAAGAAAAGAAAAAAGCAGCGGAGAAAAAGACCGAGGAGAAAACGAAAACCGTTTATCATTCGGGCTATGTTGACGAAAAAGTCGAAGAAAAAATAGAAAACGTCGAGAAAAAGATCAGGGAAACATTTTTTACCGCCGCTTCAAAGGAAACAGTCGAGCCGGATACGACTTATCATTACAGCTATGTGAAAAAGGACTTGCAGGATTCCGAAAAAGCGGTAAAAAACAAAGAAAACGGTAAATCCGAGAAAAAGACATCGTCAAGAACGAAAAATTATGTTAAACAAAAGTTCAGCCGTTCCACCGAGCAAAGAGTGGCGAACCTATTTATGTGGATCGGTCTTGCGATTTCGGAGCTTTTGCTCATAGACACTATTTCAAATGTTGTTGCCCAAGAACCGATTGCAACACTGCCGGATGTTGTAACGAGAATTGCAGTCTCTGTCGTTACGGTAGCGCTTTATTTTTTGAAAGAATATTATAAAACGCGTGATTACCGCATCACAACCTATCTTTCGCTTCTCAGACGTCAGCGATTTTGTTCCGTTGAAAAGCTCGCAGAGGTTGCCGGTGTCTCGCTGTCAAGAGCAATGAAAGACTTGCATTATATGCAGTCAAAGGGACTTTTGGGTGAGGAAGCACTTATCGACAAGAAAATCAAGTACGTAATCCTCACGTCATCCGCGCGTGACGAAGCTCAAGCCGAATACGAACGTGAAAAATCGCTCGGAAGCAGGGAAGCGCGCCGCCGCGACGAGGAAAAATACGAAATCACGGACTACGAAAAAACGCTCGTCCGCATCCGCGAGCTTAACGACGATATTGACGACGAGGTTGTTTCCGAAAAGATTGATACGATCGAGGAATTGACACGAAAAATATTCAAGATCGTCGAGGAAAAGCCGAGCCTCAAGCCGCAGCTTGACAGCTTCCTTTCGTATTATCTGCCCACAACGCTGAAGCTCTTGGATTCGTATGCATACTTTGAGGAGCAGGGCGTGCGCGGCGAAAACATCGACGCAGGCATGAAAAATATCGAAGAAACGCTCGATATGCTCATCGTCGGCTACAGAACCCAGCTCGATAAGCTTTTCGAATCGCAGACAATGGACGTTTCCACGGATATAAACGTGCTTGAACAAATGATGAAAGCGGACGGCTTCACTAAAAACGGAGATTTCGATTTTTCGTCGTCCGGAGCATTTGCCGAAATGAACGATAACGGCAAAAAAACTGAGTAATTGTTCGAAAATATACAAAAAAGCAGTTGTAAATGCGATTTACAGCTGCTTTTTCGTTAGCTTAATTTTTCTTTCAAATGTGCGAAGATTTTCTTTTCTTCACGCGAAATTTTGACCTGTGAAAGCCCAAGTACGCGTGCCGTGGATTCTTGTGACATATCGTGATAAAATCTCAATGAAACGATTTTTCGCCACAGTTCGGGCATCTTGTCCGTGACTTCGTGCAGGGCGATGTATTCGTAGCCGATGGATTCCTCGTCCGATACGGCGATCGTGTCCGAAACGGATGCGTCTCCGTCATCGTAAACAGGCTCGTATATAGAACGGATGGGATACGTAGCCTCCAACGCCTCCGATGCTGCCTCCAAGCTGACTCCGCAAATGCTCGCAAGTTCCGATATGTGCGCGTCGCGACCGTTGTTTTCGCGAAAATGTTCCTTTTCGTACAAAAGCCGCGAGCCGAGACGTTTGCTGTCGCGGCTGACTTTGATTATCCCGTCGTCACGCAAAAAACGCTTGATTTCACCGATTATGAGCGGAACGGCGTAAGTGGAAAAAGCGCAACCGCGGTCAAGATCGAAGGTTCGTATTGCGTGTAGCAGCCCCATCATCCCGATTTGGTAGAGATCGTCATATTCCGCACCTCTGCCGAGAAATCGCCCGACAATGCTTCGAACAAGCGCGACATTGTTTTTGATCAAAGCCTCCTCGCATTCCGTCTTGCCTTGACGCAACGCCAGTATAAGCTTTAGATTTGTGTCGCGATATGTGTTTCCCGTGTCGGTCATTGCTTAGGACTGCGTCTCTCGGCAAGAGTTTTGATCATCGTGATCTTCGTCCCCGATCCGGGACGGCTTACAACGGTAAGCTTGTCCGTGAAGCTTTCCATAACGGTGAAGCCCATGCCGCTGCGCTCGCCCTCGCGATCGGTCGTGAAAAGCGGTTGCATCGCCTCTTTTACGTTTTCGATGCCGCGACCTTTGTCGCGTATTTCGATTCGAACCGTTCGCTCGTTGAGAATCTTTATCGTTATGTATATTTGTCCCTCCGAGTCCCTGTAACCGTGTACGATCGAATTCGTCACCGCCTCCGATATTGCACATTTCAAGTCGGACAGCTCCTCAAATGTCGGATCGAGCTGCGAAATAAAGACAGAGCTGACGCTTCTTGCAATCCCTTCGTTAACGGAAAGTGCCGGAATTTCAAAACGAAGCTCGTTTTTCAGATTGTCCGGAGGGCGACCGGAACGTTTTTTTTCTTTTAATGCTTCAGTGGTGTTCATTGGATCTTCCTTTCTTTTTGCAAAGATTTATTTTTGTTTCTTTTAATTTCTATAAGCCTGCCGACACCGGCGAGATCAAGAATCTTCATAACCCTGTCGGATGGGTCGAGTATGGTAAGCTTGCAGCCTAACTTTTCAGCCGATGCAAGCCTACCAAGAATAAGTCCGAGCCCGGCACTGTCCATAAATTCAACTTCGGACATATTCATAACGGCTCGTTTCGGACGGTGAATAAAAAGGGAAGAGTCAATTTCCCCTCGAATGCGCTTTGCGCTGTGATGGTCAATGTCTCCGGAGATTGAAATCATCATAGTATGACCGTCGATTACCGTTATAACCTCGGCTTTGCTGTTTCTCATATGAATTCCTTTCTTTTTTTTGTTTTTCACTTTACGAAAATATTTTATATCTAAAAAAACGTAAAGATTGTCGTATCGCGCTGTCGAAATAATATTTGCCGAAAAAAATACAGGTAAAGCAAAATGCTTTACCTGTATTTTTCAGAAAATATAATCCGAGATGTTCTGCATAACAGAGCCGACCGCTTCGAGCGCTTGCCCGGCACATTTCTTGAACTTGCTTTTTTTCGGCCTCATCGCGCAGGCAGCCGCAGCACCGAGCGCACTTCCGATCATCAGACCAAGAGCAAGACTTTTTATGATTTTCATAGTCATATTTGACATAACCGACCTCCCTAAACTCTTAATTTCAAGCTTAGTATTTGCGAAAATTCCGACAATAATTCGTATAAAACAAAAAACGTGCCGAAGCACGTTTTTTTGTTTTATCGTTAATTTTGCCAGGAGAGGATCATATCGGTGAGGTTAATTCCGAAAACGGCACCTACTGCGGTCAAATTATTGCCGACTCTCTCCATATCCGCGCCTGCCGCCGCTTTTTCTCGATATACGGCTTCGCTTTCCGTTATGAACGTTTTTTCGTCTTCCGAATCGAAATCGGAGGCGATGTCAAGTGCGTCTGGAGTTAAATTCCCGTTTTCGTCGTATGCAAGTTCGGCAATTGCATCGGAGGTGATCGCGGAATCAACGAATACCGTTATCATTTCGTTCATTCCTTCGGAGGTGCCGTAAACACTCTTTACGGACGCAATGCCGTCATTGTCGCGCATTGACACAAGCTTGATGGCATAGTTGAGCGCGGTTGCTTCGCATTCGTATTCGTCTTCCGCTATTTCGCCGTCGGAGATTTTCGATACGAACAGATTAATGAGCTTCTGCGAGCCGGTTTCTTCGGATGTGTCGGACTTTGAGCCGCCGAAAAGTTCGGGAGATGCCGCTACAAATTCTTTGATGATCTCAGTCGTGACGGGATCAAGCGTGGATGTGAGCGTTTTCAAGGCTTTCTCAATGGCGGCTACGGCATCGGCGCCTTCGCTGTTCTTGCCCGACTCAAAGATTCCCATTAAAGAAGCTGTCGATGAAAAGATGTTTTCAAAAGAGAGACCTTCATCGTCGAGATGATTTTCGACTATTTGTACCAAAGTTTCGGGCGAACCGGTCAGCTTGGCCGAACCGAGCACGGAAAGAACGAGTGAATCGGTCACATCGGAGAGAATCTGACTTTCGCGAGCACCGTCAAGCGCCGAACCGAGCAATCTCAGTGAATCCGCAATGTCCGCGTCTGCGAGGGTGAAATCTCCGGATAAAACAGAAGAAGCCTTGTATGCCGAAGAAATGATTTTTGCGATAATCTTCGCTTCTTTGCTTGCCTTTATACCGTCAAAATCTTTCGCACGCACGAAAATTTTCATGCTGCTTACGTCTGCGCCGGAATTGATGCTTAAAACAATGTCCGCAATCGAGGAATTCATAATTTCCGCGGCTGTGTCGTGAAGGTGCTCGTTTTCAAGCACTTTTGTGATAACGACAACGAGAAAATCTTCGTTTGCGAGCATGTTTTCGGCGTTATCGAGATCTGCAAGCACTCCGCTGTCGATAATCTCAGCCGCAATGGCGGAAAATGTTGTGATGTTTGGACCGATGTTTTCGGGTGTTGAATCTTTTAAGCTGTATACCAGCGGAACGATGACTGCGGAAAACGGCGAATCGGTGAAGGTCGAGGAAGCTTCCTTGACGATTTCGGCGGAAACCTCAGATACCAAATTTGCAGCTACAACACCGTGAAAATAAGATTCCGAGACATAAGTGCCGATGTAGTTGATCGCGTCAATTTGCTCGGAGCCGTAATCGGTTAAATCGGTGCTGAGCGAAACAAGCTCGGCGCATAGCTCAAGCGTCTGTTCAAGCTCGTTGCCGTTATTTACGGTCGAACCCTTGGGGGCACCGATCAAAGCGTACAGCGATTTCATCGGTGCGGCGTATGAAAAACGCAAGAATATATTGTCGCTTACGTCCGAGGTCGCGGAAGCGAGATTTTTTCGGATTTTCGATGGTTTGATATTTTCAAGCTCAAGATTGTATTCGTCCGCAGCTTCGAGAATGTCGTTAATCCCGTTTGTCAAGGTGTAAAAACATCCTGCAAACGGCAACATAATTAACGTCGCGATCAGCACCGCGTCAAGGACGCGTATCGCAACACCACATACTTTTTCGACGGGAAAGTTCGCCGCGATGCTCTTTGGAGAGGAAGCGTCCTTTTCCGGCTTGGAGGCTTTCTTTTCCTCGATTTTTTTGTTTATGAAGTCCGTAAGCATCCGCGAAGGAACAATGAGAGCCATGTAAAAAAGCGAAAACAATATTCCGAATAAGGCGGGAAGCATTATCGAAAGGGCAGAGGCGGCAAAAAGACAGGAAACGGCAACCAAAAGAACGCCGGAACTGTTTTCGGTAAGCCCGGAAAGTAAGGTTAATATTTTGTCAACGGGAATCAAAATGGCGATCAATCGCGCAATTCCCAAGGCAAGAGACGCGGAAACAACCGTGCGAAGCACTCCCACGGCGCCGTGTATTATTCCTTTTTTGAAACCACGAAATCCAAGTCCTATGATAAGTGCGGAAACGGCTATGTAAAGAATTATCGAAAAAGTCATAAATCCTCCGAAACAAAAAAGATATGCCATATAAAATAATAGCATATCTTTTGCTTTTTTGCAATGATTTTCCCGATATTAGCTGTCTTCTTTGTCCGCGTAGAAATATTCGGTAGGTCTGAAAAGGATCGAAATGCACCAAATTCCCGCAAGGGCAACAACCGTGTAAATAAGTCTTGCGAGCAGCGTGCCGGATCCGCCGAAGATCCAAGCAACCGTGTCAAATTTGAAAAGACCGATTCCTCCCCAGTTGAGCGCGCCTATAATGACAAGCGCAAGAGAAATTTTATCCATTATCATACGAAGTAACTCCGTTTTTATTTTAATCGAACGCGTAGCGTCCATATATAATTTTTCTCATCCGTAAGCAAATTATGAGCTTAAATTTTTGGAAATTTTTGCGTGAGTGTATACCGTAAAATATATAATTTATATATGAATCGATAGTGTTGGCAATAAATGATATTCGGCGACAATTGGAAAATGAGTAAAGTCGCATCAACGCAATGCTTTATATTTCTGTGTGTGGTTATCGGTTTTGACGATTTTGCATATCATATAATGAAAAATTATTATTGTGAGGAGTTTTTATGCTTGAATCGATCTTTTCCGCGCTTACTCGAATGTTTTCCGTATTTTTGTCACTTTCGCAAGCGCAGTCTTTTCCGCCGCCGTTAAGTCCGAAAGATGAGCGCGAGATGTTCCGAAAAATGAAAAACGGAGATACCACCGCAAGAGATAAGTTGATCGAACATAATTTGCGACTCGTGTCGCATATCGTGCGTAAATATTATGCGTCCTCGCCGTGCGCGGAGGATCTGTTTTCGATCGGCTCGATAGGGCTTGTGAAAGCGATCGATTCTTTCAATCCCGAAAACGGCGCCCGCTTCGCCACATATTCTGCCATATGTATTCAAAATGAAATCCTCATGTACTTCCGCGCGCAGAAGAAGCTGGGAGCGGAGGTGTCGATAAATGAAACGATAGACACCGACAGAGACGGCAACCCGTTGACATACGGTGACATTATTTCGAGCGAAGACAATGTTGCCGATGAAATTGACAAGAAAATCAAGTGCGAGAGGGCGTTTTATTACATAAAAAATCGCCTTGATGAACGGGAACGCCGCATAATCGTACTGCGTTATGGGCTTGATGGCAACGCTCCGCTTACGCAAAGGGAAGTCGCAGGGTTGCTCGGAATCTCAAGGTCATATGTTTCGAGAATCGAAAAGAGCGTTTTGAGCGAAATGAGGGAATATATCGAAGGAAAACAGCTTAGTTATTGACAAACCGCATCTTTATTGGTTATAATATATTGAATTATTATGAATTAAGGTGAACTTGTGGTTACTGTAAAAAGTGTAGATAAAAGATCAAGAGCGCAACGTGCGGGAATTTTGCCTAATGATGTTTTGGTGAGCATAAACGGGCACGAAATAAACGATGTTCTGGATTACGGTTTTTATCTTGCGGAAAAAAATATAAAAGTCACCGTCCTGCGTGACGGAAAAGAAAAAAACTTTAAGATAAAAAAAGATATTTACGACGATATAGGGCTCAATTTCGAAACGGCACTGATGGACGAAAAGCACAGATGCGAAAACGGCTGCGTCTTTTGTTTTATCGACCAAAATCCCAAAGGTATGCGCCCGACGATCTATTTCAAGGACGACGATTCGAGACTTTCTTTCATTCACGGAAATTATATAACGCTTACCAACCTTACCGAAGCCGATATAGATCGAATAATCGAGATGCATATTTCTCCGATAAATATAAGCGTACATACGACCGACCCCGAACTGCGCGTGAAAATGATGAGAAATAAGCGCGCAGGAGAATCGCTCAGATTCATCAAAAAACTCGCTGACGGCGGTTGCGAGCTTCATTGTCAGATCGTTCTGTGCAAAGGACTTAACGACGGCGACGCATTGAAAAAAACGATGACGGACCTTTCTTATTATTTTCCCAGCGTGACAAGTGTTTCCGTTGTCCCCGCGGGACTTACCGGGCATAGGGAAGGGCTTTATCCGCTCGAACCGTTTACGAAGTCCGAATGTGCCGATGTTATTGACCTTGTAGAGATGTATGGCGATATGTGCCTTGAAAAATACGGCAACCGTATTTTTTATGCGTCAGATGAATTTTATATCGATGCCGGACGTCCGCTTCCCGGAAACGATTTTTACGGGGCTTACGAGCAGCTTGATAACGGAGTCGGCTTGATTACGCTGTTTTTGACCGAGCTTGACGAGGAACTTAAATTTATCGACGATTACGATTTCGACAAAACCAAAAAGCGCAAAATCAGCCTTGTCACGGGCGAAGCCGCGTATTCTTCAATAGTTCTTGCGGTTGAAAAAATCAGCGCATTGTGTTATAATCTTGAGTGTATCGTTTACTGCGTTAAAAACGAATTCTTCGGCGGCGGAGTCACCGTTGCCGGGCTTCTCACGGGTGTTGATATGGCTAATCAGCTTAAAGGTTGCGACCTCGGAGACGAACTGCTCATACCGCAGTCCACCTTGCGTTCGGAAGGCGACCTTTTCCTTTGCGGTCATTCTCCCGAATGGCTCTCGGAAACTTTGGGTGTAAAAGTAACGCATACGGGAAACGGTGCAGCGGAGTTTGTCGCGGCTGTGCTCGGCTGTTCTCCGTCTACAGGAGAAGTCGAATACGTTTGCGAATAAATACGTTAGGGAGGCTGTTATGGCAGAAAAAAGGAAGAGCAAATCCAAAAAGAAAGAGCAACTTAATGTGCCGCTGCTTTTGACGGTTTTGGCTGTCTGCATCGTGGCTGTCGTTGTGATTTCCATTGTGATAAATAACGGAGACGAAACCGCGGATACGGATCCTGTCAGCGATCTCACTGACGAAATAAGCGAAGCTGCCGATCCCTCCGAAACAGACAAGTCTGATGACGCGAATGATGATTCCGAAGTCGATGTTACAGTTAATGCAGAGCCTAACGATACGGACGAAGCAACCGATACGTCATCGGACGATACCGAAACAAATACGGACGAATTTGATTATACCGTCGAAACCGAAACCGAAACGAAAAAGACCGAAAACGGCGAAATAAGCATCATTTATCCTACAATCGTCGATTCCGATGGCGAATCCGGCAAATCAGAGCTCTTGAATCAGCTGATTAAGGAGTATATGGACCAAAAGTTCAAGTACGAAGGTATCGAAAGTGAGAGCGGAGGGTATGTCTACGAAATAACCGATACGATCACAGCCCTTTCGACGGATAGCTTTGTTTCGATCATCGTAAAAGGACAGTATTATATACAAGATGCTTCAAATCCGACACTGTTCACATATACGATAAACTGCGATCTTACATCATCGGACATTGTTCCCGCCTCGGAGCTGGTTTCGGATTTCTCCGCAATTAAGTCGCTTTTTATTGACGGAAAATTCACGCTTGCGGACGGCTATGAAAATCTGCTTGCCGAAACAAATTATGAAGATATGATAATGGAATACAGATCCGAATACGGAATTTATCCGAGTGTATATTTCACTGAGGACAGCTTCGGAATGGTGATCGACCTTGTGTACACATTAGGCGGTTACGCAATGTTCGAAATACCGTATTCGTATGTCACGGATTACGTTTTCTGTCCGTGCGAATAAGAAAGTGAAGGTGCAAAATGTCAAGACCAATTGTTGCTATTGTCGGCAGACCTAATGTCGGCAAAAGTACGCTTTTCAATAAATTGATCGGTGAACGCAGGGCGATCGTTGAAGATACGCCCGGCGTAACGCGCGACAGAATTTACGGAGTTGCCGAATGGCGCGGACGCGAGCTTGTGATCGTCGATACAGGAGGAATCGAGCCCAAAACGGATGATTTTATGCTCCGGAAAATGCGCGAACAAGCTGAAATCGCGATTGATACCGCCGATGTCATCATCTTTATGTGCGACATCAGAACAGGTCTTGTTGCTGACGACAGAGAAATCGCAACCATGCTCAGACGTTCCGGTAAGCCAATTGTGCTTTGCATTAACAAGGCGGATCGTATCGGTGATGTCGAAGCGCAGTATTATGAATTTTACGAGCTCGGATTCGAATCCGAGCCGATCGCCATTTCTTCCATTCACGGAAGCGGCTCCGGCGACTTGCTTGATGCGGTAATCGCCAATTTGCCGGAGGAGGTTGCGGAAGAAGAAAACAGCGACGTTATCAATGTTGCCGTTATCGGTAAGCCGAACGCGGGAAAATCCTCGCTCATAAATAAAATCCTCGGCGAAGACAGACTCATCGTTTCCGATATCGCCGGAACCACTCGCGACGCGATAGATTCATCCGTCACCAATTCTTACGGCTCCTATAATTTTATTGATACCGCCGGAATAAGAAGAAAATCAAAAGTCAACGATCGCATCGAAAAGTACAGCGTGCTCAGAGCGAGTATGGCAGTCGAGCGCGCGGACGTGTGCGTCATTTTGATAGATGGTGCGGAGGGAATCACCGAGCAGGACGAAAAAATCGCCGGTATCGCGCATGAAGCAGGTAAGGCTTGCATCGTTGCTGTCAATAAATGGGACTCAGTTGACAAGGATAATGACACCGTTAAGGAATATACCAGGGAAATAACGCAGGCGCTTTCTTATATGACCTATGCGCCTATACTTTTCATTTCCGCAAAGACAGGTCAGCGTGTCAATAATCTTTTCGAGCAGATCAACTATGTCTATATGCAGACGAACACGAGAATCACAACGGGCATGCTTAACGATATGCTTTCCGAGGCAACTATGAGAGTTCAGCCGCCGTCCGACAAGGGCAGACGTCTGAAGATTTACTATATGACTCAGATCAGCGTCGCGCCGCCAACCTTCGTTATTTTCTGTAACAGAGCAGACCTGTTCCATTTCTCATATCAAAGATATATTGAAAACAATCTGCGCGAAACTTTCGGATTTAAGGGAACACCGATACGTCTCATTATAAGAGCCAAGGGCGACGAAAAAGAATCGTAAGGGTTATATACGGAGATTTTTATGACTTTCTTGAATTTTTTACAATACGGTCTTCTTTCGAGACTGCTTGAAAAATACAACGATTCGACGATAGGTGCGGTTTTGTTTATAGGCGGCTTTTTAGTCTGCATCGTGGGCGGTTATTTGCTTGGAAGCATTAACTCGGCGATCTTGATTTCCAAGCTCAAATACGGCGAGGATGTAAGAGATTCGGGCAGTAAAAACGCCGGAACGACGAATATGCTTCGCACATACGGCGAAAAAGCCGCGAAATTCACCCTTATCGGCGACTTCGCGAAAACAATCGTTTCTTACCTTCTCGGCGTTACGATTTTCGGTGTGCAGGGGGCGTATTTTTCCTGCTTTATGTGCATCGTCGGGCATATTTTCCCGATTTATTACAAATTTCGCGGCGGAAAAGGCGTTGCTTGCGCGGCAATGATGATGCTGTTGCTCAATCCTCTGGCGTTTTTGGTGCTGTTTGTGATTTTTCTTATCATACTTTTCGGAATGAAATACGTGTCGCTCGCTTCTATTATGGGCGCGATGCTTTATCCCATGATGCATCAGGCAACGCAGAATATCGGATTTATGAATTATTTCTATTTCCCGTATTCCACGGTGTTCACGGTGCTTACGGCGCTTTTGATTTTGTGGCGTCATTGGCCGAATATGAAGCGTATTATGGACAAAACCGAATCCAAAACAGATATAATTGCCAAAATAAAGGCAAAAAAGAAATCTGCGGAGGACGAAGATGGCGAATAATAACACAAAAAGCGGAGAATTACTCCGCTTTTGCCGTATTTCCGCACGTTCGGCGGCTGAAAATGCCCTCAAGCGACTCACGCTTTCAAAGCCGACAGCAGACGCGGAATACGAAAAAATGATATTCGGTATGTTTGCGGACGGCAACGGAAACGTTAAAATTTCCGTCGAGGGGAAGCGCACGGACGGAAAAATGATCCGCAAAAATATAACTTCGGACGAGCTTGAATGCTTTCTTTGCGAGGTGACGACGGCGTTTCGTCAGGGCGATCTCATCGTCGGGGAGACGCAGGCAAGCTATATGATTTCGAAAAAGGGGAAGGTTTCCTTTGTCGGCGAGGCGAAGATTGCAAACGAGCTTAACAGCGGGGCGGTCGATGCGGTTAAAGCCGGCAACGACAAGAAAAAGAACTATTTATTTGACGGCAGCGAAGAATGGATTGCGGAGCTTGGAATCGCCTCCAAGGACGGCAGAATACATGACAAAAAACAGTCCAAATTCCGTCAGATAAACCGCTTTACGGAGTTGCTTGACGACGTGTATGAAAAGCTTCCGCAGGACGGAACTCTTAACGTCTGCGACCTTTGCTGCGGCAAAAGCTACCTAAGTTTCGCTGTTTATGCCTACCTAACAAACCACAAAAATCGCAAGGTAAATATGCTCGGAATCGACAGGAAACGCGACGTAATCGAGTACTGTAACGGAGTTGCGGAGCGCATCGAAGCGGACGGACTGCATTTTGTTGCCGCGGATATCTCCGATGATAAAGTTTACACGGATGCGTTCGGAGAAAATGCAACGATACATTTGACGGTTTCGCTTCACGCTTGCGATATTGCAACGGACATCGTTTTAAGGCGCGCGATCGAAATGAAGTCCGTAGTTATCCTGTCCACGCCTTGTTGTCATCGCGAGCTTTATGGAAAAATAAAATCAAACGCACTTTCGTTTATCACTGACCATTCGATGCTGTCATATAAATTCAACGACGCCGTTACGGACGGAATTCGTGTAAAAATGCTCGAAACCGAAGGCTATAAGGTTGATACCGTCGAGCTCGTTGACCCCGAAGAAACGCCCAAAAACACGCTTATACGCGCCGTTAGAAAGAAAAACGCATGTCATTCCGACAAGCTTGAAGCCGAATACAATTCAATCATCGATTTTCTCGGCATCGCCGGTTCGTATTACGACATTTACAGATGAAATGAAAAAAGCTTGAATCCTTAGGATTCAAGCTTTTTAGCTTTTTCGGTGATTATACCGGATGAACCTTGAGTTCCTTGTCGGCAACGTCTGCGTCAAGATTGTACTTTGCAGCCTTGCGAGCCTCGAAGAATTTTGTTGCAACCTGCTCAAAGAGAGCGTAGGAGAGAACGTCCTCGTCCTGCTCGATATATTGCGCGATTTCCGAACGGAGCTTGTCAAGTTCGGGAGCGAGATCGTCTGCGGGACGGTAAGTTTTATATTCTGTAGTGCCGATGATGGAGCGACGGAATTCGGGATCAATGGGAGCCGGTGTCTGACCGTAATCGCCTTTGAGAATGCCCTTGAATTCGTTTGTGACCATCTTATAGCGCTGACCTGTGAGTACATTCATAACAGCCTGAGTACCGACGATCTGGGATGTGGGAGTTACGAGCGGAACATAGCCTGCATCTGCACGAACGCGCGGAACTTCTTCGAGAACTTCGTTGAGAAGCTCTGATTTGCCTGCATTCTTGAGCTGAGAAATGAGGTTGGAATACATACCGCCGGGAATCTGGTAAAGCAATGTGTTGATGTTTACCTGGAGAACTTTGGGATCCATAAGTCCGGACTTGAGGTACTTTTCGCGCAGAGGTGTGAAGTAGCGGTTGATCTTATCGAGCTGAGCGAGATCGAGACCTGTATCGTATTCGGTGCCTGCGAGAGTTGCAACGATTGCCTCTGTCGGGGGCTGAGACGTACCGAGAGCCATCGGAGAGATAGCGCAGTCAACGATGTCACAGCCGGCTTCGACAGCCTTGAGTACTGTCATCGAAGCGAGACCGGAGGTGTAGTGTGTGTGAAGCTGAACGGGGAGGGAAGTGTTGGACTTGATCGCTTTTACGAGCTCGTAAGCATCGTAAGGAAGGAGAAGACCTGCCATATCCTTAACGCAGATGGAGTCTGCGCCCATTTCTTCAAGCTGACGAGCGTAATTTGCGAAATATTCGTTATTATGAACGGGGCTTGTTGTATAGGAGAGTACAGCCTGAACGTGACCGCCCTCTTTCTTTGTAGCATTGATAGCTGTCTTGAGGTTTCTCGGATCGTTCAGAGCGTCGAAGATACGGAGAATGTCAATGCCGTTTGCGATGGACTTCTGAACGAAATATTCAACAACGTCATCGGCATAGTGACGGTATCCGAGGATGTTCTGACCGCGGAAAAGCATCTGAAGCTTTGTATTTTTTACTTCGTTACGGATCTTGCGAAGTCTGTCCCAGGGGTCCTCGTTGAGGAAGCGGAGACAAGAATCGAATGTTGCGCCGCCCCAAGCTTCGAGAGAATGATAACCGACCTTGTCCATTTCGGAAAGGATGGGAAGCATTTCTTCGGTGGTCATACGCGTTGCGATGAGGGACTGATGCGAGTCGCGAAGAACGGTTTCGGTGATTTTTACCTGTGCCATTATATTACGATTCCTTTCTGTAATTTAATTATGCGTAGAGCGAGAGCAGTACGCCTGCCGCAACTGCCGAGCCGATAACGCCGGCAACGTTCGGACCCATAGCGTGCATGAGAAGGAAGTTTGCGGGATTTTCTTTCTGACCGACTGTTTGAGAAACACGCGCTGCCATAGGAACGGCTGAAACACCTGCCGAGCCGATAAGAGGATTGATTTTGCCTTTTGTGACCCAGCAAAGGAACTTTCCGCAAAGAAGTCCGCCTATCGTCGAGAAGCAGAATGCCGCAAGACCGAGGAAGATGATGCCGAGAGTTTGAGCTGAGAGAAAACTTTCGGCGTTAGCCGTTGCGCCGACGGAAACTCCGAGGAAGATCGTGCAGATGTTGATAAGCTCATTCTGAGCTGTCTTGGAGAGACGGTCGGTAATACCGGTAACATTAAAGAGGTTACCGAGCATAAGGAAGCCTACGAGCGGAGCCGCATCCGGAACGACCATTGTTACAATGAGAGTAACAACGATGGGGAATACAACAAGCTCAAGCTTCGAAACGGGACGAAGCGTACCCATAACGATCTGACGCTCCTTCTTCGTTGTGAGCATCTTCATGAAGGGAGGCTGAATGAACGGAATGAGCGCCATGTAGCTGTAAGCCGCAATCGCGATAGCACCGAGAAGGTGAGGAGCGAGTGTCTTTGTTACAAGAATAGCGGTAGGTCCGTCAGCGCCGCCGATGATACCGATAGCGGCAGCTTCAGCAGGTGCAAATCCGAGGAAAAGTGCGCCTATGAAAGCGACAAATACGCCGAGCTGAGCGGCGCCGCCCATCATAAGAGAAACGGGGTTAGCGATAAGAGCAGAGAAGTCCGTCATTGCGCCGACACCCATGAAGATGAGAGACGGGTAAATGCCGAGCTTAACGCCAAGATAGAGGATATCCACAAGTCCGCCTTCGTTAACAACGAGCTTTAATGTGTCAACGAGGGTCAGGCTGTTGTCCTCACTGATAAAGAAATCCATGTGGATAAGGTTTGCTCCGGGAAGATTGGCGAGGAGCATACCGAAAGCGATCGGGACGAGCAGAAGCGGCTCGAATTTTTTAACGACACCGAGATAAAAGAGTACGCCGATGATGACATACATAATGAGTGTCTTGTAAAAATTAGGGTTAACCGCGCCGGACTCATCATAGATGAGCTGCATAAATCCCGTTGTTTCCAAGAATTTTTGTACGAATTCCAAAACGGTTACACTCCTTTATAATAATTTGCGAAAATATAGCTTTAACTGTTATATCTTGCTTATATTATGAAAGGGAAACGAGGAGATCGCCTGTGGAAACGGAAATACCGCTCTGAACAACAGTTGCAACCTTACCGTCCTGAGGAGCGAGGATTTCGTTTTCCATCTTCATAGCTTCGAGGATGCAGAGAATATCGCCCTTCTTGACGTCAGCGCCTACGGAAACGTTTACCTTGAGGATAGTTCCGGGCATCGGAGCATTGATTGTTACTGCGCCTGCGGCTGCAGTGGGAGCGGGAGCTGCCTTGGGAGCTGCTACAGGAGCAGGAGCGGCAACAGGTGCGGTAGCTGCTACGGGAGCGGCAACAGGTGCGGAAACTGCGCCTGCTTCTTCAACGAGTACTTCATATACGACACCGTTTACGGTTACATTGTACTTTTTCATGATAATAATCCTTTCAGAAAAATATAAATTGCTTAGCGTTTGTTCCAAGGGGAGGCGTTAGAAGAACGTGAGACATTCGAGGAACGTCTGAATGAAACAACTCTGAATCCGCCTGCGAAGCTTTCATCATCTGCGGTGTAAGCTGCAATAGCGGCTGTTATGGCGGCAACGAGTGCGCCGTCGTCATTTTCGGCAACGGGAGCCGATGCCGGTGCGGGAATGTGTACCGGAGCAGGAGTTGCTTTTTTAGCGGTTTCGGGCTTCTTTTCGCGGTAGAAAACTACCTTAAAGAGGGCAAGAATCACCCACAAAATCGCGAGAACTGCAAAAACAGTAACCATTCCGAGAGCGAAAACCGTCAAACCGGTTGAGAGCTTTTCTCCGAAGGTATCAAGCTTTTCGTTTCCTGCTGCTGTAACAAGAGCTGCAAATTTGATGGATGTCATTTCAGTCTCCTTTCATTAAAGGGGGAGATTGATGTGACGTTTTGCAGGATCGCCTGCGCTTTTCATCGAAAGCATTTCGAGAGCGGCGGCAATACGTGCACGAAGCTCGGAGGATTCGATGATGTCATCTATTTCGCCCTTGTAAGCGGCGTCAACAGCAGAGCCGAAAGTAGCATTCCATTCGGAAACAAGCTCTGCACGGCGTGTGGCGGGATCCGTTGCACCCTCGAATTTTTCATCCCAAAGAAGTGCAACTGCGGATTCTGCGGGCATTGCGCTGATAACAGCGGAATCAAGCGCGAGAGAAATGTCCGCGCCGACGGATTTGCTTCCGAGAACGGTGTAAGCCGCGCCGTAGGATTCGCCCGTAACAACAGTCACCTTAGCGCATTCGGAAGATGTGTACGCGAATGCAAGCTTAGCAATTTCATTTGCGTCGGGTGCGTTTTCGGTGTCAAGTCCCTTTGTGTCAACGAGCGTGACAACGGGAATATTGAAGCTGTCGCAGAGAGAAACAAGGCGAGCGGCCTTCTTTGCGGCATCGGAGGTGAGCTTACCGCCGTTTATCGCAGGGTTGGTGGCAACGATACCGGTAACGATACCGCCAACGGAAGAAAGGGCGATAACCATTTCGGGAGCGAGTGCCGCGTAAAGTTCCTTGTAATTGCCGTCATCGGCAACGGAAGCGATAACACTGTGAACGTCGTAACCGCCGTCCTTGATGTAAGAAACATCAACAGCGCCGTTGGCGTTCTTTTCGTAACGAACGGTACCCTCGCAGTTGTTTGCGGGGAGAACCGAAAGGAGAAGCTTAGCTTCGATGATTGCGCTGATCTCATCTGCAACTGTGATTGCAGGAACGGAAGCGTTGTTCTTTGTAACGTAGAATTTGCCGTCAAGCTCGGAAAGAACGGTTACATCAAACATGGACGCAATAACAGCGGCTGAGCCTGCACAAGTGCCGGCGATAACGGCGATCTGAGGGATAACGCCGGATGCCTTGGATACGGAAGACATAACCTTGCCGTAGCCGGAAAGAGCTGCTGTGCCTTCAAGAACGAAAGCGCCGTTACTGTCGAAAATGCCGACAACGGGAGCGCCGTTGGCAATAGCCATTTCGTAAAGCGCACAGATCTTCTTTGCATGAGCTTCACCTACAGCACCCTTGCTGCGGAAATGATCCTCTGCAAAAGCGTAAACGAGAGCGCCGTTAACAGAGCCGTAACCTGTGATAACAGCCTCGAAATCATCGGATTCGATTGCATCGGGATCGAATTCCGTTGCGCGACGCTTGATATATGCGCCGGTTTCCACAAATGTGCCTTCGTCGAAGAGCGCGGTGATGCGAGCTCTTGCCGTGAGACGCTTTCCTGCGAGCGCTTCGGTTTCGTTTTTACCGTCAAGCTCACGGAGAAAGTCCTTGATCGCAGCAGTTGTTTTTTGCTGAGCACGCTTGAGCGCTTCGGCAACTGCTTCGAAATCTTTTTTCTGCATATAAAAACCTCCGGTTGATATATAGATAAATCGGGAAATAAAATTGAACGAAACAATTCTTCATCCCCATTTTAACCCATTATAATTTATTATAATCAAAAAGGAAACTTTTGCAATAGAAAAGCGGAAGATTTTTTGATTTTGTTCGATTTTCGTCAAAATATATAAAATAAAAAAAGCTAACCGCAACACAAAATATATTATTATTCGAGCCGATCTCCAACTAAGTCTTGTATAGCGGCAAAAAGCCACTGCACTAATACGTACAGTGGCAGATGTTCTTTTTCAAACGAAAAATGCTTATTTTTTTACGGTGTTTTTAAGGTGCGCCGCGTCGTAAGCGCTCTTGTAATCGTCCGTTTTCAAGGCAGAGAATTCGAGATCGTCCGCGATCATATATATGAGCGCAGGCGGAGTAGATTCCGAGATGCGTTCCTTTGCAAGCCTGAGAATGTCGATCGCGGATTTGTAATTTCCGGCGGACATTTCCGCTCTTGCGGAAATGTGCAGACCGTAAATGCTGTTTTGTGCAAGCTCGCTTTCGTTGGTGCAGGACGTCGCGTTCGAAAGCAAAAACATATAGTAATTGGCAGCCATCGCTTTGTATGACGGCAAAACGTCTGACGAAAGCGTTTCAAGTCCGGTGTCGAACGAAACGTCTTGAAGCTTCAAAAGCGACATTACAGTGTTGTAAACCGTGTCTGTTATGTCTGCCGCGGATTCGCATTGCTCCTTTGCCAAAAGCAGAGACTCACGTGCGCTTTTGTATTTCATTTGCATAAAGTCCGCAACCGCAATGTTAAGATAGCATTGGGCAAGAATGTTTCCGGCTTCGGATGCCGGAAGGGCAGAGCCCGTCGATATGCATTTTTCGTACTCTCCCTCGTTATAGTACGAGCAGAGCATACTTTCGATTTCGCTTTGCGTTTTTTCCGATTCGTCGAAAAAGTAAGCCGGCGAGACTTCAAGCCGGTCGGCGATATAGAGTAGAGAGCCTATTGACGGGTATGCGGCGCCGTTTTCGATTTTGGATAGCATATTTCGCGTGATTTCGCCGCCCGCAAGCTCCTTTTGAGTAAACCCCCGTTGGATACGTAACGAGCGTATTTTTTTTCCGATGTTCATCGGTTGTCGGCACTTTCGTCGCAAGCTTCAATCGCCGCGAACTTTTCCGCAAATTCGTTAACGAGCGCTTTTAGGTCGGAAATTGCGGACGTACGAATTTCCGACGCTTCCGCTTTCGCATCCGAGAGCATTTTGTCTGCGGTTTCCGTTGCTTCACGTATTGTTGCTGCCGCGTCCGCGTTGGCGTTGACGATAATTTCACCGAGCAACTTGCTGATTTCATCGTAACGCTTGGACTTTTGAAGAATTTCGCCTTCTTCGTGCGTTTCCTCCGCGGAGATCTCTTTGCCTGCGTTTTCCGCAAGCCTTGATCTGAACGCGGCGATGATCGCTTCGTCCTCTTTGAGCTTTTCCTCAACGGCTTTTTTCGATTCCGCGAGCTTTTTGTTTTCAACTTCCAAAAGCTCAAGCTTTTTTTCGTATTCTTTTTTCTGAAGCTCCAATTTTCTGCTTATATGAAGTGCATATTCGTCAACCTCGGCCTTGTTGTAGCCGCCGATAGCGGATTTGAAAAGATTTGATGACACGTTGTTTTCTCCGTTTGTGTGAATTTGATTTACCTATACCTTATATAATATCATCTTTCGACTTAAAAATCAACAATTTATGCGACATAAAAATAATTATTATTGAAAACGAATCCGCAAACAAAAAGCCTTTGCGAATTGCAAAGGCTTTTTGTTATTCGGTCATATTTTCCGCAAGTTCTTTTTTGTTTACAAATATCTGAACGTATTCAACACGTCTTCCGTCTGTTTTTGTAACGGAAATGTCGAGATTTTCGTACGAAAGAGAGTCTCCTTCTTGAGGAATTCTTTCAAGCTGCTCCATGATCCAACCGGAAAGAGAAGCGCTGTCGGAATTGTTTTTTATGTTAAAATGTTTACAGAAATCGTCAATGGAAATCGAACCGTCGACAGAATATGTATTTTCGCTTATTTCACGTATCGGTATTTCGACCTCATCGTGTTCGTCCCAAATATCACCGACGAGTTCTTCAAGTATATCTTCCATGGTAATGATGCCCAGTGTGCCGCCGTATTCGTCTATAACGACTGCAATGTGAGACTTGTTTGCCTGAAGTGCCTGAAGCAGACTGTCCAGCTTTTCAGCACGCGGAACAAACACGGGCGGAGTCATGATTTTTTGAATCGGTTCGGTTGTCATTCCGGTTCCGCAATAGAAATCTTTTTGATGAATAACGCCCACGATCTTGTCGAGCGTATCTTCGTAAACAAGAAGACGCGAAAAACGAGATTCCGTAAAATGACGGGCGATTTCTTCATTGCTTGCCTTTGTGCTGACAGCTTCAAGATCAACTCTCGGAGTTAAAATATCCTGAGCTTTAAGATCTCCGAATTCGATTGCGTTTCTCAAAAGCTCACTTTCGTTTTCGTCGATGGAGCCATCCTGCTGAACTTCATTGACAAGCATAATGAGTTCTTCCTGCGACATTTTGGAATCATTTTCAACATGGAATATTTTTGAAATGAGTTTTTTCCATTGCGAAAAAATGAAGTTTAACGGAGTGAAAAGTATTATAAGAGCATTTATTATCGGAGCTGAAAAAACAGCAAATTTTTCGGGGCAGTCCTTTGCGATGCTTTTCGGAGATATTTCACCGAAAATAAGAACGGTAACGGTAATAACGACGGTTGAAACCGTTGCACCGATATCTCCGAGCATTGAAACGAAAATCACGGTTCCGAGAGATGCAAGCAATATGTTGACTATATTGTTTCCGATAAGGATGGTTGAAATGAGCTTATCGTAATTATCGCTTAACTTCAGCGTGAGCTTTGCTTTCTTGTCGCCTTTTTCGGCGAGGGCTTTCAATTTTGTTTTGTTCATTGATAAAAAAGCCGTTTCCGTAGCTGAAAAATATGCCGAAAGTATAATACATATCAGCATTGCGATTATGGTAGATAAATGATCGGATAACATAAGTTTAGATGTAAAACTCCTTAAAATTCAGATGATCGAAAAAAGCGCAAAAAGACATACCCTTAACCAGTATGTTAAAGGTATGTTCGGTTTGATTTTATAATAGCATAAAAATATATCGGTGACAATTGCCGTCTCCGTTGGAATTGCTCATTTAACAGATCATCTTTCGTAAAATAATTTTTATCATTATACACAAAATGCGTTATGTTGTCAAGTGCCGAGACGGAATAAAATATTTTTGTGACGGTCAAGGCACAATTCGCCCGATAAAACTGCATATTTTTCTTGAAAAAAAGATCTTGACGTGATATAATCTCTAATATCGCTTATTATGCGATTATATATGTGTGTAAATTAACGGAGGTTAATCTTATGGATTATAAATATCTTGCCGAGCTTCTTTTCCCGAACGTAACTTTGACTCCCGATGATATTGAGGCGAAATATCCGGAAAGAAAGCTTTCCGAAGGCGCTAAAGTAACAAGATTCGCTCCCAGCCCCACAGGCTATGTTCACCTCGGTGGGGTATATCAAACGATGGTGGGCGAAAGACTTGCTCACCAGTCCGGCGGCGTGTTCTATCTCAGAATCGAGGACACGGACGCAAAACGAGAAATTCCCGGTGCTGCCGAAAATCTGATAAAAACACTTTCAAGATACGGAATTAATTTCGACGAAGGCGCAACCGTTGACGAAAACGGAAACATTGTTGATAACGGCGAGTACGGCCCATATAAGCAGAGCGAACGCGCGAATATATATCATGTATTTGCAAAAAAGCTTGTCGAAGAAGGGAAAGCATATCCTTGCTTTACTACGGAAGAAGAACTTGCGGAGCTTGAAGCTACCGACGTAAAGGCGAAGATCAAGTCCAAGGAATGGTCGGATGAGGCAAGAGCGGAGCAAAAGGCAGATATGCTGAAAATGCGTGAATTCACGATCGAGGACGTTGAAGAAAACCTCAAGGCAGGCAACAAATTCGTGCTTAGAATCCTTGCGGACGGCGATCCGGACAAAAAAACCCCCTTTACCGATCTTGTGAAGGGAAAGCTTGAAATTCCCGAAAATGATGAAGATTTCGTCCTCCTCAAGAGCGACGGAATCCCGACATACCACTTTGCGCACGCGGTTGATGATCATCTTATGCGTACAACACATGTCATTCGCGGCGAAGAATGGCTGCCGAGCGTCGCAAAACATATTATGCTGTTCCGTTATCTCGGATTTAAGCTTCCGAAGTACCTTCATACGGCGCAGATCATGCATCTTGACGAAAACGGCAACAAAAAGAAGCTTTCCAAGCGCGATCTCGGCGCAAATATGAACGACTATTCGCGCCTCGGCTATGCTCCCGAAGCCGTTGCGGAATATTTGCTTACCGTTTTGAACTCCAACTTCGAAGAATGGAGACTCCAAAACGGCGATAAGCCCTACACCGATTTCAAATTTAACATCAATAAAATGAGCGTTTCCGGTTGCCTTTTTGACATCGTTAAGCTTGCTGACGTTTCGAAAAACGTCGTTTCTAAAATGACAGCCGAAAAGGTTTACGATTATCTTTACGAATGGGCGCTTGATTTCGACCCCGATTTTGCCGAAAAACTGGCATCCGATTCCGATACCGCAAAAGCGATAATAAGCATCGGACGCGGCGGCAAAAAGCCCAGAAAGGACTATGGAACATGGGCAGAGCTTCGTAAGTATATGGAGCTGTTCTATTCCGCGTATTTCACTATTACGGACGAATACCCCGAAGGAACGGATCTCGCGGACGTAAAATCCGTGCTTTCCGAGTTTGCAAAGGTTTATGATGCCTCGGACGATCAAAATGTGTGGTTTGAAAAGATAAAAACCATTTCGGAATCTCTCGGATATTGCCCGGATATGAAGCAGTACAAAAACGATCCGGAGTCGTTTAAGGGCAGCGTTGCGGACGTAAGCATGATGATTCGCGTTGCGGTAACGGGTAAGCTCAATTCTCCCGATCTTTACACGGTAATGCATATTATCGGCGCGGAAGAAACTCTCGTAAGACTTGAAAAAATGACAGCTCGGCTTTGATACCGAAAGGAATATGTAAAATGGCAGAAAGCACTAACTTTATTCACGAAATTATAGACGGTGAAATCGAAAGCGGCAAATATACCGGAGAGGAGATACACACCCGTTTTCCTCCCGAACCGAACGGCTACCTTCATATAGGTCACTGTAAGGCGTTGCTGATAGATTTCGGCACCGCCAAAAAGTACGGCGGCAAATGCAATCTTCGTATGGATGATACAAATCCCGCAAAAGAGGACACCGAGTACGTTGATGCGATAAAAGAGGACATTCATTGGCTAGGCTTCGATTGGGATGACCGTTTCTATTACGGTTCCGACTATTTCGAAAAGACATACGAGCTCGCGGAAGCTCTCATCAAGGACGGCGATGCTTACGTTTGTGAGCTGTCTGCGGAAAAATTCTCCGAATACAGAGGTGATTTGACTCACCCGGCAATCTCGCCCTATCGCGACAGACCGATAGAGGAAAGCCTTAATCTGTTCAGACGTATGAGAGCAGGCGAATTTGAGGAAGGAAAGTACACGCTTCGCGCGAAAATCGACCTTGCTTCCGGTAACTTCAATATGCGTGATCCCGTGCTTTACAGAATCAGATATATCGAGCATCATCGCCAAGGAACGAAATGGTGCATTTTCCCCATGTATGATTTCGCGCATCCGATTCAGGACTATATCGAGGGAATTACACATTCGCTTTGCTCTCTTGAATATGAGATTCATCGCCCTCTGTACGATTGGGTAAAGGAGCACGTTGCAAAGTATATGGACAGCCCTGTTCAGCCGCGACAGATAGAATTTGCGCGTCTTAATCTTTCATATACAGTAATGTCAAAGCGCTTCCTCAGATATCTTGTGGAATCGGGACTTGTTGACGGTTGGGACGATCCGAGAATGCCTACACTTTGCGGTCTGCGCCGTCGCGGATACACAGCAGCTTCGGTTATAGACTTTCTCGGACGTGTGGGTGTTGCGAAAACGAACAGTATGGCAGAACTTGAGCTTTTGGAGCATTGTGTTCGAGAGGAGCTCGGTGCTACCGCTGCTCGACGTGTTGCCGTAATCAAGCCCGTAAAAGTCGTTGTGACAAACATTCCCGAAGGAAAGACCGAATATTTCGAGCTTCCCAATAATCCCACCGATCCCGAAGCCGGAACACGTAAGGTTCCTTTCACTCGCGAGCTTTATATCGAAGCGGACGATTTCGCAGAGGTTCCGCCTCCGAAGTTCCACAGAATGAAGCCGGACGGCGAAGTACGTCTTATGGGGGCTTATATCGTAAAGTGTAACGAGATCGTTAAGGACGGAGAGGGCAATGTCGTTGAGATTCGTTGCACAGCCGACCTTGATACAGGTTGCGGTATGCCTGCCGACGGCAGAAAAGTTCGCGGAACTATCCATTGGGTGTCCGCCGAATATGCCCACACTGCGGACATAGTTTGCTACGATAAGCTCTTTACCGAGGCAAATATGAACGATGTTCCGTCTTCGGAATACGAAAAATACTTGAATCCCGAATCAAAGATCACCTATACCGGATGTAAACTTGAGCCGTCGCTTGCCGACGACGCGGAAAATACGCATTATCAGTTTGTCAGAAACGGTTACTTTGTTCGCGATTCGAAGAATCCGAATACCTTCAA
This sequence comes from uncultured Lachnospiraceae bacterium, assembly GCA_964456045.1. Taxonomy (GTDB): domain Bacteria; phylum Bacillota; class Clostridia; order Oscillospirales; family CAG-272; genus DTU064. Next base: position 354 of record CAYWAD010000007.1, on the reverse strand, counting down.
TCGCACAGTCGGTCTCAAGGGAAGCTACAAAGCATAAAATCTTGCATCGGTTGAAAGAAAAACTTAAAAATGCTATAATTATCATGCATTTGAAGTGAGAAGGAAAGCTTATGAAAAAAGTATTCGATTATGCGATCGGGATAATAATCTCCGTTACTGTGCTGTCGGTTCCGATCATTTCCGTTATCACTCAAGAGCTGTCGCACGATACGGGCTTTTTCGATTTTCCGTGGTGGCTCAACTCGTTTATCCTGCTTTTCATCTTGATTCCGTGGATTGACTGCGCCTTTGAACTTTGTCTGACTTTGCGCGACGTACTTTCAAAACGCGCCTTTTCAAAATCTGAAATCGTCT
>CAYWAD010000006.1:0-31002 GCA_964456045.1 uncultured Lachnospiraceae bacterium | reverse complement strand
CAATGAGGACAGTTTGGTGGAAGTGTGCAAGCGGTCATTCTTGGAGAGCGAAGATCGCTGATAGAACTCTTGAGGAAAAAGACTGTTACCTCTGTGAGAGAGAATTTCAGAGTGTTTTTCCACAATTGCTCATTATGCTCTATGGAGTTCGTAACGGTATGAAGATTATCACAGATACAGAAGATATAATAGGTATAAACTTGGATACTTATATTCCTGAATTGAGATTAGCAATCGAAGTGGAGGGAACAACGGTTACGGAGCAACGCACACAGATAGTAAAGAAGCATATTTGCGACTGCAACGGCATTAAGTATATTTCGATAAAGCAGACTGATGATAATTTGAAAATCGCACAGGCGATAAAAGAAGCCTTTAGAAAGTGCCATATATTCTTTTCAACAGATGATGAAAAAGACATTGAAACGCTGAGAAAAAGATTTAAGGCTTGGAGAAAAACGAAATAGATTTGAACCTCTGCTTACAATTTGTTGGCAGAGGTTGTTTTTCTAGGAATTTTATGTTATAATGTGCAAGGTCAGTTGAGTTGTGTCTATAAGGTTTGTTTTCAATAAATGAATGCCTTAAGCCAATTTAAGCCACAACTTAAACCATAAATATTTCCGCCAACTGAATTTAGCGGAACTTATCGAAACAACAAACTATTAGCCGATAGGCGAAATCGGAGGTTATCATAAGTGAGCCAAACTAATCTTATGTATTCACGAGAAATCCCGACGATGAAGCCGATTGAATAATCCATACGAACAAATTTTAACTGAAAAATCCCGTTAATCCGAATAAGTTCGGATTAACGGGATTTTCTTTTTCACTTCACTATGTCGTCGGTGCAATGGACGGCGTAGTTGCCGGTGTTGTTGTCCCAGCCCTCGCCTTTTTCGACGGCGTTCCACTGCGCCACGGTGCCGCCGAAGGTGATGCTCGTCAGCTTGGCACAGCCGGAAAATGTATAAGACTCAATGCTCGTTACGCCGGACGGGACCGTAACGCTTGTGAGGCTCTCGCAGTAGGAAAGTGCCATGGAACCGACGGCGGTCACGCTGCCCGGGATTGAGAATTCCTTCAAATCGGCACAGAAAGCGAATGCCATCTCGCCGATGCTCGTCACGCTGCCGGGCAGCGCGATGCTTGCGAGACTGTCGCAACATGAAAACGCGCCGGTGCCGATCTCGGTCACGCCGCTTTCGAGGTTGACTTCGGAGAGGGCAGCGCAACTGAAAAATGCATAAATGCCGATGCCGGTTACGTCGCTTCCGAGCGTCACACTTGTCAGGCTTGTGCTGTAGTAGAAGGCATAATCGCCGACTTTCGTCACGCCGGACGGAACCGTGAACGCGGTGTCGCTTTTACCGATTGCGTATTGAAGGAGCGTTTTGCCGTCCTTGCTGTATAAATCGCCGTTTACAGACTGATAATAAGCGTTATTTTCACTGACCGTGATGCTTTTCAGGTTCGAGCAACCGCAAAAGGCACCGTTGCCGATTTCGGTTATATTGCTTCCGATTGTTACGCTCGTCATGGAAAAACCGCAGAACGCATAATCTCCGATGCTTGTTACGGGAAGATTGTTATATGTATCCGGAATGATAAGTTCCGTGTCCGTGCAGGTACCGATGCCGGTGATGCAGTAGCTTTTTTCGTCCTCGCTGAGGGTAAACTCAGGCTCGTTAACCGACATTTCCTTGTCGCAGATGTCGCAACTGCCATCACCGTTGCTGTCGATGCATTCGCTCAATATCATATCGCAGGTGTCGCAGACGTGATTTTTGTCTTTATCTGCACACTTGCTTATTGTCGCGCCGCAGGTGTCGCACTTGTGGTTCTTGTCTTTGTCTGCACACTTGCTTACCGCTTCGCCGCAAGTGTCGCAAATATGGTCGTTATCGTTGTCGAGGCAGATGTGAGTGTCTGTTTCGGTATCTGATTCAACCGGCTCGGTCTCGATAGGCTCGGCCTCGACAAGTTCGGTTTCGACGGTTTCCGTTTCAATGGTCTCGACGGTGTCGTCGGCTTTGTAGGGCGCCGCGGTCTCGCTGATTTCTTCGGTCTCGACAGCCTCGGAGGTTTCGCTTTCGTCCGTGTTGCCGTCACCGCACGCGCAAAGCGCCAACACGAGCATCAACATAAATGCAAAGCGTATTGTTCGTTTGATTTCCTGTTTCATAGTCGGTTCTTTTCCGGATATTTATTCGAGTTTTGCCGTTTAATACTATATATTATTGTACATGTTTGATTATGTATTGTCAAGATATGTCGAAAAAGCGAGACTCGGCTTTTTGCCTTTTGACGGATGTTGTTTTTTGCAGATAATACTTGATTTATAATAACGTTGATGCTATAATTTATCCGTGAAAAGTTAATCAAAAATAAGAAATAGATTTTAATGATAAGAACGGAAGTAGATAAACAGAGATGTACACAAAGAAAATACAAGGGTGGATAAAACACATAGATTTTTTTCTGTTGGATATGTTATCGTTGCAATTGTCTTTTGTACTGGCTTACTGGACTCGCCATGGTGTGCATAATATTTACAGTAATCCAATATATCTGAGCTTGGCGTTCGTTTTGTTACTGGTGGATTTTTTTGTTAATATTGTGAACCAAACCTTGGAAGACGTTTTGAAACGCGGTTATTTCAAGGAGGCGGTGCAAACCGTGTGGCACGCTTTTCTCGTGATGCTTATTGTATCACTGTATATGTTTAGCGTTCAGCTCGGAGAAGATTACTCTCGAATTGCGTTTTATTTGACATTTGTATATTATGTGGTTCTGACATACTGCGTTCGCATAATATGGAAGCATTTTGTCCCGCACAGAAAGCGAAAAAAATCTTCGTCCTCGATTTACCTGTTAACAACAAAAGTACATGCGTCGGAGCTTTTAGCCGAATTGAGAAAAAACGATTTTTCTTGCGATGAAGTTCAAGGAATGTGCATCTTGGACGAAAATTGCGTCGGACAGATTATTGCCGGTGTTTCGGTGACATCTTATCGTGACAATGTGCTGAGTTATCTGTGCGATAAATGGGTGGACGAAGTGTTTGTCTCTTTGCCGCAAGGTTATCCGTATCCCTCCGATATAATTACTTCGCTTACGGAGATGGGAATTGTAGTTCACATTGAAATGGAGCACTTGGATGTAGGCGAAGGACAGCATCAGATAATTCAATCTATGGCGGGAACTACGGTTTGTACCATCAGTATGAATGTGGCGACTCCTCTACAGGTGATGTTTAAGCGAGCGGTAGATATTGTGGGAGCGCTTTTCGGTTGTATATTGACAGTGTTGCTTACATTGATAATCGGTCCTATGATCTACATAAAATCGCCGGGGCCTGTGTTTTTTTCACAGACCAGAGTCGGTCAAAACGGACGAAAGTTCAAATTGTATAAGTTCAGAAGTATGTACTTGGACGCGGAAGAACATAAAGCGGAATTGATGGCGCAAAATCGCGTGCAAGGAGGCCTTATGTTTAAGTTGGAATACGATCCTCGAATTATCGGTTGCAAAAAGAGACCGGATGGTACTGTCAAAAAAGGAATAGGCAATTTCATTCGGGATTACAGTTTGGACGAATTTCCGCAGTTTTTCAATGTGCTGAAGGGGGATTTGTCTCTGTGCGGCACGAGACCCCCTACTGTTGATGAATGGGAGCAATACGAACCGCACCATCGGGCTCGCCTTGCGATCAAGCCCGGTATCACCGGATTGTGGCAGGTCAGCGGACGGAGCAATATTACCGATTTTGAGCAAGTGGTTGAATTGGATAAGAAATACATACGAGAATGGAGCATGGGCTTGGATTTTCGCATCATGCTTCAAACCGTAAAGGTAGTCTTTCACAAGGACGGCTCCATGTAATCGCACCGTCTCCATCGGCAGGTTCGTTGTGTTAAATTAAGATGAAGAGGTTTTGTAAATGGATAAAAAAAGAGAGAGTCCGCTCGTTTCCGTGATTATGCCTGCGTATAATTCGGAGCGGTTCATAGCGGAGGCGATCTCGTCTGTCGCTTCGCAGACCGTGACGAATTGGGAGCTGATCGTAATTGATGACGGATCAACGGATAAGACGAAGGAAATCGTTTCCGCGATTGCAGAGTCGGACGAAAGAATCCGTTTGGTTTCAAATGAAAAAAATATGGGCGTTGCAAAGTCGCGAAATGTCGGACTTGACCTTTTTAAGGGCCAATTTGTGGCTTTGCTGGACAGCGATGACTATTGGGAGCCCGATATGCTGGAAAAAACGGTTTTTTGTGCCGAAGAATCGGGAGCGGATATCGTTTATTGCTCTTATGCGCTTGTTGATGAAAGCGGCAAAAAGCTTTGTAACGATTTTATTGTGCCGTTGCAGACAACTTTCAAAGAAACTATTGTGCGTCTCGTAATGACATGCTCGTCTGTGTTGATGACTTCGGATCTGGCAAGACGTTACCGTTTCCCCGACGATGTATACCACGAAGACGTAGCGTTGTGGTTTCGAATAATGAAGGACGGCGCGGTTGCACGCGGAGTACCGGAAGTGCTTTCGTCTTATCGACAAAATGAAAATTCAAGATCTTCAAACAAAATCAAAAATGCCTTCGAAAGATGGCCGATCTACAGAAAGCATCTGAAAATGTCTGTTCCGGAAACGATCGTAACAATGATTCGTTATGGATATTACGGCTTTTTGAAATTCAGAAGAATATAAAGAACGAACGGAATAATAAGCAACATGAAGAAAAAGAAGAAAGTCTCGGTTATCGGGCTTTTTTGTGAAAAAAAGGAAGTGTCAAACGGACAAAGCGTCAAAACGAGAATTGTCACCGAGGAAATCGAAGCTGTTTTCGGTGTGGATCGGGTTTTGCGCATTGACACCTACGGCTGGAAAAAGCACCCTTTCCGCTTGTTTGCGAGCTGTGTAAAGGCTGTGCGTCGTTCCGAAAATGTAATATTTTTGACCGACGAGGGCGGCATCAAGGTCTTTCCTTGGCTCTTGCGAGCTGCCAATGTCGGCGGAAAATGTAAGCTTCACTATTATGTAGTGGGCGGTTGGCTCAGCGGGTATCTGGATCGCTCGGCTAAAAGAGCGACAAATCTCAGAAAGCTGGATGCCGTATATGTCGAAGTCCCGGCAATGCGACGAGAGCTGGAAGAACGCGGCTTTTCGAACGTCGTGCTTGTCAATAAATTTCGCCGTATGACACCGGTTACTGCCTGTGATGTGGACATGACCCCTCAGGCACCGTATAAATTGTGCTATTTTTCGCGTGTTATGCGTGAAAAAGGCGTTGAGGAATGCATTGAAGCCGTAAAAACGGCAAATCAGCGCGCCGGTTTTGAAAAATATACATTGGATATTTACGGTTCGATTAACGAAGATTACAAAGAAGCTTTCGAGGCACTTCGAAATGAGTTTCCTTCGTACATTCGATACGGCGGTATTGTGGCATTTCAGGAAAGCTCAAAGGTGCTGAAGGACTTTTTTGCAATGCTGTTCCCGACGTATTACGCAAGCGAGGGCTATCCGAACGCAGTCGTTGATGCGTTTGCGGCGGGCTTGCCCGTAATTGCCACCAGGTGGAATTACAATGCGGACATTATCAACGATCACGAGGACGGAATCCTTGTTGATGTGGGTAATGTCGCTCAAATTGTTGATGCGGTTGAGGAAATGTCCGGTGACCGTGAGATGTACCGAAACATGAGAGAAAATTGCATCGCGCGTTGTACGGAATATCTTCCCGAAAACGCCATTGCGAAAGTGATTGAACAACTGAAATAAAGGTATTTATAGATACAGTGAAAAGAATTTTATGCATTTTGAGCGCGCTCACGGCCGGCGGTGCGGAAACCTTTTTAATGAAAATATACCGCGTGCTGCCGCAGGACGCTTATCAGCTTGATTTTATCGTATCCGAGGACAACGGCTGCTATACCGAGGAGGTGCTTCGTCGAGGCGGACGAATTTTCAAAATTCCGAAGCGAACCGAAAACTTTTACGGAGCCATGAAGGGAATCACGGATGTGGTTCGGGAAAATCGGTACGAAGCCGTCTTGAAGTTGGGAAATTACCCGATCGCAGGATTTGACCTGATCGCCGCGCGATTGGGCGGTGCCAAAAAACTTGCAATGCGTTCTTGCAATGCCCCGACGGGACTTTCGGCAAAGGATCGTTGTGTTAATGCATTGCTCCGTCCGGTTTTGAATGCTGTCGCAAACGTCAAACTTGCTCCGTCTGTGCTTGCGGCGGAATTTACGTTCGGAAAGCGCCACGCGCATAAAGACGTACACATTCTTCACAACGGACTGGATTTGAACACGTTCCGTTTTGATCCGGCAGGACGTGAATCGGTCAGACGTGAATTTTCCGCGGAGGATAAGCTTGTGGTGGGGCATGTCGGTCGTTTCCATAAGCAGAAAAATCATCAAAAATTGCTTGAAATATTCGCCGCCGTTCGCAAACGTCGGGATGATGCTGTGCTTTTGCTGGTCGGCGTGGGCGAGCTGGAGGCAGACATTCGCAATCGGGCGAAAGAACTCGGCTTGGAGACTTCGGTGATATTCGCCGGACAGCGCTTTGACATTCCACAAGTTCTTTCCGCTATGGATGTGTTTGTATTCCCCTCGCTTCATGAGGGAATGCCCAACACCGTGATCGAAGCACAGTCCACGGGCCTCGGTTGCGTTATCGCAGATACGATTACGCGCGAAGCTGAGCTTACCGGGCTCGTGGAATATCTGTCGCTTGAGACGTCGAATGACGAATGGGCGGAGGTCGCCCTGAATTTGGCGGCTCGTGAACGTCCGAACACGACGGTGCGACTGATAGAGCAAGGCTACAATATCGAAAGCGCGGCGGAAGAACTGCTTCGTCTGCTGGAATTGGCACCTTGATTAAAGAAACAGGAGAGATTACCCATGTCATTACAGGAAAAATTCCGTAAAGGTCTGCGCTTCTTGACGGATAGCGATTATCGCTTTCTGATACGCGCCACAAGCTTGGGAAATACCGTCTTCAATACTTCAAAGGTTTCGTCGGAGAAATTTCTCAGACGCATGTACCGCATTAAAATGGGGCGAGAGCCGGATTTGGAAAATCCCGTTACATACACGGAAAAGCTGCAATGGCTGAAACTTTACGATCATAATCCCGCATACACCACAATGGTGGACAAGTTTGCCGTGAAGCAATACGTCGCAGACAAAATCGGAGAGGAATATGTGATTCCTGTCCTCGGCGTCTGGGAAAGTACAAAGGATATTGATTTTGATTCGTTGCCGGAACAGTTTGTGCTGAAAACCACTCATGACAGCGGCGGAATTGTAATTTGCAAGGACAAGTCCGAGTTTGACGTTGCCGTAGCAAAGGAAAAGCTGAACCGCTTCCTCAAACGCAACTACTACGCGCAAAATCGCGAGTGGCCGTATCTGAACGTACCGCATCGCATCATCGCCGAGCCTTATTTGGAGGACAGTGGTTGCGGAGAACTGCGAGATTATAAATTTTTCACCTTTCGGGGCGAGCCTAAGGTTCTTTATATTGCTCAGGGCAGAGGTGGTGACGCACCAACCGTAGCGGATTTCTTTGACATGGAATTCCGGCATCTGCCGTTTACAATTGACCACGATATGGCACCGGAGACTCCGGAAAAACCGGCAAATTTTGAGCTGATGAAGACCTTGGCGGCGAAGCTCGGCGCGGGAACACCGCAGCTCAGAGTGGATTTTTACGAGGTCAACGGCAAGGTCTATTTCGGCGAAATGACGTTTTTCCATTGCAGCGGTATGGCGGCTTTCCATCCGGACAGCTGGGATCGCACCTTCGGCGATTGGGTCATTTTGCCGGAAAAACAGACATAAGGACGCATTATGAATCAATCTAACACATTTTTTTGCAGGCGAAAGCGTTTTTGCATACTTTTCGGCTTGATGCTCGGCTTAATCTTTGTGAGATATACTTTCCAAATCAACATTCCGAAGGTGCTGTTTGTGCTGTTGTCGGTGCTGATTGTGAGCTTGGGTGATCGAGATGAAGCGATTGCCGTGTTGATTTGCTGTATTCCGCTTCACGAATCGATTGAACTGTTTTATACCTTGGTAAGCTGTTCAGTCGTTTATGTTCTTAAGTTTTGGAAAAGCATGAAAATCAACTATATCATTATCCCTGTTTTTTTTATGCTGATTTGGGAGCTGCTGCACTCTTTTGACGGTGATTTTTCGATCAAGCAGCTGCTCATCTGCTTTATACCCATGGTCGTGCTTGTGCTTGTTATGTCCATGGACGCAAAAACGCTTGACTATCCCTTTATCGTGCGAGCGTTTTCTGTCTCGATGCTGGTGGTTTGCCTGTGTGTGTTCGGCAAGCTTTGCTATATATACAAGTTTGACCTTGCCGCAGCGGTAGCTAAGCTCAAGCGTTTGGGCAATTATAACGACTACACCGCCGAGCAACTCAACCGTTTCAACGTCTCCGGAGGCGATATTCAGGTAAATACGATGGGTATTCTGTGCGTTATCGCAGTTACGGGACTGATGCAGCTCCGAATGATCGGAGTTGGCAAAAAAAGCGACATGATTTTGACGCTGACGCTTTTGGTGTTCGGCACGTTGACTTCCTCGCGTACTTTTTTGGTTTGCCTGGCGGCAATGGTGATGTTGCTGTTATTCAGTCAGAAGGGCTCGCTCAACCGCAAATTCGCTTTCATGGCTCGAATCATTGCGCTGATTTTGCTGGTTTTGATCTTGATGTGGGCGTTCTTTCCGGACGTGCTTACGTATTTTGTCAGCCGTTTTGATACTAATGATATCACAACGGGACGTACCGGACTCTTGAAATCCTATCATGAGTTCATCTTCTCCGATGCAAAATGGTTGTTTTTCGGTGTCGGATTCCAGAATTTCTCCGAAAAAGTCTTGAATGTCTACAATGTCGCAAGGTACGTTCCGCACAACGGCTTTCAGGAAGCGGTAGTCGTGTGGGGATTGCCGGGATTGTTGATGTTTATGCTGTTTTTGGCCGCTCTCGTTTTGATCGCACACGAAAAAAATCCCAAGCAAATACTGCTCAATTACATCCCGTTTTTGATTATTTTGCTGAAGGTGCAGGCAGGCCAGTTTTTGATGTCAAACTACACAATGCTCATGCTGTCTTTCGCATATTTGAGCCTGTGCTGTGATATGAACCTCAAAAAGGCGACGCAAGTTTGCGAGGAACCATCCGAAACTGCCGCCGAGTCGGAAAATCGGATGCCCGATGCCGGCGAAACTTGAAATTTATCTCGTATATAGACCCTTTATGGGATTATATAAAAAATTCTTTATGAAGGAGCAAAAACATGAAAAAAATGAATCGTATTTTTTCGATTCTGCTGGTAGCTGTGATGCTACTTGCGGCGTTTCCCGTTGGCGTGTTTGCAACCGAATCAACAGATCTGATTACTGTTGCAAGTACCAAGACCTCGGCGCTTGCACCCGGTGTCACCGAGCAGGAAGTGATCGCTTATGATGCAGACGGCAAGCGTATCGTGTATTACGTTGTCACCGCACAGACCGCGACCACCGACACTGTTGAGGTAAAGGCAAACTACCAGAACAACGACAACTCCGGTACATGGGGTAAGGCTACTGTTATCGAACAGGCAAATGCCGCCACGGAAAAACGTGGTTATAATGTCGTTGCAACAACAAACGCAGCTTACTATAACGTGTCCACCGGTCAGCCTACCGGCGCATTTGTTATGGAAGGCGTTAACATCAACGGCAATTCCACCGGTAACAGTTATCCGTTCTTCGCAATCATGAAGGACGGCACCGCTATGATCGGCGAGAAGGGCACGTTCAGTCAGTATTCCGATCAGATTCAGGAAGCTGTAGGCGGATGGAACATGTTGGTATGGGACGGCAAGAGCGTTGCAACCAACAATACAAGTAAGTATCCCCGTTCCACCGTCGGTATCACAGCCGAAGGAGATGTAATCCTGATGGTTGCGGACGGTAATATGGGCTCCTATTCCATAGGCTTGACATATGCTGAACAGGCACAGATCATGCTGAATCTGGGTTGTGTTGCCGCAGTCGAGCTTGACGGCGGCGGTTCCGCTACTTATGCGGCAAAGCTTGAGGGTACAGATGAAGTCGTACTGCGCAGCACTCCCTGCGACGGTACAATCCGTTCTGTATCGAACTCCATTATGGTTATTTCCACCGCCGTTCCCGACGGTACCTTTGACCATGCAAACCTGTCCGTTGATTATTCCTACTACGTTCCCAATTCCGTAGTAAAAATCAATGCAATCGGAGCGGACGCATCCGGCGCAAAGGCGGATATTCCCGAAAATATTACATGGACTTTGTCCGATGATTCCTTCGGAACAATCGAGGATGGCGTGTTTACATCCAACGGCAAAACCGGTACCGTAACGGCACAGATGAATTACGACAACGAAATCGTCGGTTCTGTCGACATTGTGTTGGCGCATCCCGATGAAATTTCCTTCGCGGCGGACGCGAAAACCGTTCCTTACGGTAAAAATTCCGATTTCACCGTAACCGCCATGTATAATGGCGTTGAAATGTATGCTACTGCGGATGCATTTACATTCACTGCAACTGTGGGCAGCATGAATGGCTTTGTTTATACCGCTCCCACAGACGAGACGATTAAGACCGCTACCGTAACCGCAGAATATAAGTATGCGACTATGGATGCCATCGAGGTTGCCGTAACCTTCGGCAAGGGTTCCGTTGTCCTTGAGGACTTTGAAAGCGGTGATGCTTCCGATTGGGGCACTTACTATGATATGGTAGCGGCTGCGGAAGCAGGCATCTACACGGGTGGGTATACCAATGTTTATTCCAGCTCCGCAGCCTCCAACTATGTTGACAGCGGTTGTAAGGAGAATGTGTTCCTGGCATCTGCCGAGGACGGTTATCCCGTTCGCTCCGGCAAATACTCTCTGGCATATACATTGGATTATACTCAGTCCACTTCCCACGCTAACTGGCAGTACGCATATCTGTACTACCTGGGCGACCTGATGACCTACCGTGATGTTGAAAACGGCATCAACGGCACAAGAATCGGTATGTGGATGTATATCCCCGAAGAAGCTGTCGGTATGTGCGCTCGCCTTTCCTACACTTATAAAACATCGAGCGGAACTTTGGGTGTTGCATACCTGTACTTTACGTATCAGTATGTTTCCAAGGGCTTCGCTAAGCTGACCTCCGAGAAGATACCGGAAGCAGGCTGGGCGTATGTTTACTGCGATCTGGATGACATTTCCGAAACCTATGTCACCAGCGCGTACTATAAGGACGAAAACGGAAACCTGACACGTGATGCATCCACCAACTACGCGCCCGCGTTTATTCAGTTTATCGTTTCTTCCTCCGCTATAGGTGCGGAAAAATGCACCTTCTACATCGACGACATCACTCTCGATTATTCCGATGTTGTTGACGACCGTGACGCTCCCGTTATCAGCAATCCCAAGGCGCTGGACGACTTGTATTCCTATGATATGGGCACAACTCTGGACTTCAATACGGTAAGCTTTACCGCCGATGTTGCAGAGGACACATCTCACGGTACGAATTATACAGGACTGAACACAGAGACCGCTCAGATCTATGTTGACGGTCAGAAGGTTACCACCACCTATTCCTCCGGCAAGATTGCGGCAACGGGTGTGGTCCTTGCAAACGGTGTTCACGATATTTCATTTGAAATTGCAGACAATCAAGGCAACTATACAAAGGTTACAAAGCAGATCACAATCAATGCGAACAGCGACTATGCTAAGGTTTGGGTTGAAGGCGATGCTATCGGTGTAAACAATAACAAACACCTTTATACTGGTGGTCAGTATAATCTGCTGCTTAAAACGGACAATGTGGACGCAATTTCCACAGTTACCACTCAAATCTGGCTGAACAGTGCGTCTAAATGGGCGCTTGAACACATGAGTGTACTGTACGGCTTTGAAGTTTCTTATAAATTGGACGATTTGTCCTGCATCGCAACCGTCACCGTTAAGCGCACGGGCGACGTAGATGCAACCGGCGAGCAGACATTGGTAACGATCCCCGTATACGCTTGGAGCTGGGACGAATCCAACGATGTCACCGCAACTTATCAGTGGAAAACAAACGGCTGCGCACCTCAGGTCACAGTAAGCTATGATGTGAAGTACGGCGCTGTTACCTACACGGACGATTATGCGGTCAAGACAGTCAACTATGTTGCAGGCTTTGGCGGCGCTCGTGTTGATGTAGAGACAGAACTTAACAGCTCCATCGCAAACCTGAAGAATAGCATCGGTGAATGGCATTACCACACCGAAGGCGAAAAATGCAGCGAAGAATCGGAATGCACCGTTGACGGTTACACCGATCGCGTTTGCTGTACGGTATGCGGCTCCGTCATTGACTGGGGTACCGTTGAAAAGGCGGAAGGCCACAAGTACGGATCAGTTGACGGCATTCTTGAATGCACCGGCTGCGAAAAAGTCTATAACGGCGTTTATGAGGGCTGCTACTACATCGACGGTGTTCTCGCAAACGGTTGGGTAGATGAGACATACTACTATGTAAACGGCATTGCCTTAACAGGCGCACATGTTATCGACGGCGCACTCTGCGTATTCGGCGATGACGGCGTATATGACGCCGATGCTGTTTATACAGGCTTCGCATATGACGGCGACGATCTGTACTATGCGATTTTGAGCACATTTAAGTCCGGCTGGATTTACGAAGACGGCGACAACTATTACTTTGATTCCACAACTTACAAGGCAGTCAACGGCGCACAGACCATCGACGGTCATACCTGTATGTTCGAGGACTATAAGCTCGTTCGCGGACATCTCGTAACCGATAGCGTAGGAACGCTTTACTGGTGGGCAGGCACATATGTTAGCGGAGAATGGGTCGAGATCGACGGCGACACCTACTACTTCGGCAGTGATCACTATATGTACGTTGGCATTCGTTCCGTCCGTGTTAACCACTTCATTCAGGACGGCGCAGATTGGTATGATTTCGGTGACGACGGTAAACTTGTCGGCAAGCTCAGCAATTATACCGGTATCCTCTCCGAAAACGGCAAATATTTCTACGCTGTAAACGGATCTAACTACTACGGCGGTCTGTTGCATCTCGATACCGACGGCGACGGCGAACCCGATGCATACTATTATGCCCGTTCTTACGGTCAGATTGTCACTAACGCGACATACTGGGTCACAAAGACGAACGATCTGCTTCCTGCAGGTTGGTATGAATTCGGTGAAGACGGTAAGATGGTAGTTGAAACCGAAGAACCCGAAGAAAAACTGAACGGTATCGTTGAAGTTGACGGCGTGAAGTACTACTACGTAGACGGCGTAAAGACCTACGGCGGACTCATGCTCATCGACGGTGACTACTATTACGCAAAATCCAATGGACAGATCGTAACCGGCAAGTACTGGGTAACAAAGACAAACGACCTTGTTAAAGCAGGTTGGTATGAATTCGGCGAAGACGGTAAGATGGTAGTTGAAACCGAAGAACCCGAAGAAAAACTGAACGGTATCGTTGAAGTTGACGGCGTGAAGTACTACTACGTAGACGGCGTAAAGACCTACGGCGGACTCATGCTCATCGACGGTGACTATTATTACGCAAAATCCAACGGTCAGATCGTTACCGGTAAGTACTGGGTAACAAAGACAAACGACCTGCTCAAGGCAGGTTGGTACGAATTCGGTGAAGACGGTAAGATGATCGTTGAAACCGAAGAACCCGAAGAAAAACTCAACGGCATTGTCGAGGAAAACGGCAAGCTGTACTGGTACGTTGACGGCGTTAAGACCTACGGCGGTCTCATGCTCATCGACGGTGACTACTATTATGCAAAATCCAACGGTCAGATCGTCACCGGTAAGTACTGGGTAACAAAAACCAACGACCTGCTCAAGGCAGGTTGGTATGAATTCGGTGAAGACGGTAAGATGATCGTTGAAACCGAAGAACCCGAAAAACTCAACGGCATTGTCGAGGAAAACGGCAAGCTGTACTACTACGTAGACGGCGAAAAGACCTACGGCGGTCTCATGCTCATCGACGGTGACTACTATTATGCAAAATCCAACGGTCAGATCGTCACCGGCAAGTACTGGGTCACAAAGACAAACGACCTTGTTAAAGCAGGTTGGTACGAATTCGGTGAAGACGGTAAGATGGAAAAATAATTGGCGCAAAAACTGCGTTATGCCCGGACAATTGTCCGGGCAGCCGCACAATTGTCAGAGCCTCCACGGGGCGTGCGGTGGAAACGGTGAAAGCCGGCTGATCTGACAATGAATAAGGAACATACATATTTATCATGAAAAAAATTAAGCTGAATACGATCACATCGCTGCTTTCCCAGGGGATAGCTGTCGTTGTCGGCTTTATTTTGCCCAGACTTATTTTGGAACATTTCGGTTCCGAAGTGAACGGTCTTACACACTCCATAAGTCAATTCCTCGGAATCATCACTTTCTTGGATTTGGGAATAGGACAAGTGATAAGAAGCAGTCTTTATCGACCGTTGGCGGAGAAAGATAATGCCGCAATAGGAAGTATTATGTTTGCCGGACGAAGATTTTACCGCCGAATTGCCTATGTGTTGGCGACTTATGTGGCGGTTCTGATGCTCGTTTATCCAATGCTGGCAAAACAGGGCTTCGGCGGCATTTATACCGCGACTTTGATTGCCGTTATGGCGATCAGCTCTTTCGCGCAGTACTATTTCGGCATCGTTAACGAACAATTGCTTCATGCGGATCAGCGCGGTTATGTGATTTTTTCTCTGCAAATCGTTGTCAATGTTCTCAATGCATTGCTGTGCGTACTGCTGATAAACGGTGGCAGTACCATTCACGGTGTGAAATTGGCGACATCTTTAGTATATCTGATTCGCCCGATTTTTATATATTGCTATATTCGTAAAAAATATCGAATCAATCGCAATGTAACTTGTAACGAAGACCCGATCAAACAGAAATGGAACGGCATTGCGCAGCACATTTCCGCAGTTGTTTTGGACGGAACGGATACAATCGTTCTGACGCTTTTTTCCACGCTGTCTAACGTGTCCGTGTATTCCGTGTATTATATGGTCATCTCCGGATTGCAGAAGTTTTATCAGGCAACTACGGCAGGGATTCAATCCGCGGCAGGCGCATTGTGGGCAAAAGATGACCGCCCCGCACAACGAAATATGTTTGCCTTGACGCAGACTTGTCTACATTTTGTGACTGTGTTTGTTTTCTGCTGTGCCGGAGTTTTGATCGTTCCGTTTGTCAAGGTTTACACTAACGGTCTGACCGATGCGGATTATATTCAGCCGGTGTTTGCCGCGGTTTTGGTGTTTGCTTACGGTGTCCGTTGTCTTCGTACACCATATAACATCTGGATTTTGGCGGCAGGACATTACAAACAGACTCAGCGCTGTCATATTATTGCGGCAGTATTGAACTTGACTATATCCGTGATAACAGTAAGTCGATTCGGTCTTATAGGTATCGCAATAGGCACTCTTGTTGCGATGGTTTATCAAACCCTGTGGATGGCGATCTATAATACCCGTCATTTGTTGAAATGGCCGCTGTCGGATGTTATTAAGCAGTTTGCCGTGGATGTTTTGTCGTCGTGCTTGATTGTCGCTTTGTGCCGAATGCTCAGCCTTCGACAGGTCAGCTATTTCGGATGGTTTATTATGGCTGTCGAAACGGCTTTGATTGCCGGCGTTGTCATCTTTGCGATGTTTTGCCTTTTTTATCGCGATATGGCAACCCGATTGTTCCGTCGCTTTACTGCCAAACGCCAACAATAACAATCTCATTTTTTGGAGAAATATATGCATTTTATTCGTGCTTCAAAACGTCGTCGAATACTGTGCCTGCTTTTGGCGCTTTTTTCGATGCTAAGCTGCCTGCTTTTGACGGGTTGCGGCGAAAAGCGCCCAATTGTCGTCATATATACCAGCGCAGAAAACTACCGAATTGAATATATGTGGCAAAGATTGAACGAAGAATTTCCCGATTACGAAATTTTGATCGAATATTTGCCCACGGGAAACCACGCCGCACGTCTTTTGGCTGAAGGAACCGACACAGACTGCGACATTACCTATGACTTGGAGTATACGTACCTTGAAAAGCTCGAAGCGGCGGGAATCCTCGCAAAGCTTTCCAATTACGATTATTCGGTGTTCTGCGAGGATGTAAATCGTAGCGAATATTTTATGGCAGAGTACCGTAACGGCGGTGCAATTATCGTGAATAATTCCGTGCTGGAGCGTTACGGACTCGAAAAACCGACCTGTTATGACGATTTGCTGAAGCCGGAATACCGTGGCTTGATTTCCATGCCCAATCCGGCTTCCTCCGGTACGGGATATATGTTTCTTCTCGCCATGGTTAACCAACGCGGAGAAGACGAAGCCTTTGCTTATTTTGACGCGCTGGCGGAAAATGTCCTTCAATTTACCTCGTCCGGATCAGGTCCGATCAACGCCTTGATCCAAGAGGAGGTTGCTGTCGGACTCTCCATCACCGGCACAGCCGTTTCCGCCATCAATGACGGCGCGGATCTCGAAATTATCTTCTTCGAGGAAGGATCGCCTTACGCGCTGTACGGTCAGGGCATAATCGCAGGAAAAGAGAACAATCCCGCCGTACGTGAAGTGTACAATTTCCTTTACAGTACTTACGGATACGAAAATTGTGCTAACTTTTTTCCGGAACAGATCTATGCCGACAAAACCTTTACTGTTGAAAACTATCCCGATAACATCACTTATTGCGATATGAGCGGCGATACCGCGTCAAGAAAGGACGAACTGCTTAATCGCTGGAAATATTGATTGTCTGTTGAAAGAGATACGCTATGCAAAATACACCGAAGCTTGAAATACATGATTTGAAAAAGGATTATGATCGCAATTTCCCCGTGGTAAAAGGCGTTTCTTTTTCCGTACAGCCGGGTGAGCTGCTTTCTATACTCGGCGAATCCGGTTGCGGAAAAACTACGCTGCTTCGGATGCTGATCGGCGTCTTGGAGCCTACTTCGGGAACCATACTGAAGGACGGAAAGGATATAACAAAGCTGCAACCGGCGGACAGAGGCATGGGAATAGTGTTCCAAAACTATGCGCTGTTTGAGAGCATGACTGTGTTTATGAACGTGGCGTATGCCTTGAAAATCAAGCATGTTCACGATTACAAGACCAAAGCCTTGGACATGCTCGACCGCCTGGGAATTGTCGATTTGAAGGATAAAAAGCCGGCGGAGCTGTCCGGCGGACAACAGCAGCGCGTTGCCATCGCAAGAACCATGGTCTTGCAACCGGATGTGATACTTTTCGATGAGCCGCTGTCCGCGCTTGACGCATCAACAAGACTGGCGATGCGTCGTGAAATCAAGGCACTTCAAACCGAATACGGCGTTACGATGATCTACGTAACGCACGATCAGGAGGAGGCGTTTGCTATATCTGACCGAATTATGGTTATGCAGGACGGGCAAATACAACAGCTGGACACTCCCGAAGCGTTGATCGAACGTCCCGCCAACGATTTTGTGAAATCATTTGTTGCGGATAACCTGCAACAAAAAATCGACGGGCTGATTCGTTACAGGAGGGAAAACTGATGGATAAAACTTTCCGTCGGCATAGGCGACGGCTACTGCTTCTGCCGGCAGTGTTGGCAGTTGTCGCGTCGTTGTTCGTTGTTGTACCTTTGGTTGCGATGCTCGTTCAAATGACACCTGAGACGATCTCCTCCGTTTTCGCGCAGGATTCCTTGAAAACGGTTGTCGGGCGCTCGCTTCTCGTTTCCCTGATCACAACTGTTATATCTTTGACGTTGGCGTTTTTTCTTTCGTGGTGTATGCAAAGAACGAATATGCCACTGAAAAAATCGCTTCGCATCGTGATTGTGCTTCCGATGCTTATTCCGTCCGTGTCCATCGGCATGGGAATTGTACTGCTTTTCGGAAACAGTGGCATAATAACAAAACTTTTTAATCTGCCTATCGCAAACATTTACGGCTTGCCCGGAATCGTGCTTGGTTCGGTGCTGTACTCGCTTCCCGTGGCGTTTTTGCTGGTTGACAACATTCTCAAATATGAGGACAGTACACCCTACGAGGCGGCGAGAATTATGGGGCTGTCAAAATGGCAACAGTTCAAATGCATCACGTTCCCGTATCTGAAAAAACCGTTGATCGTCGCGATCTTTTCCGTTTTCGTGCTGTCCTTCACCGATTACGGAGTGCCCTTGATGGTGGGCGGAAAATTCAAAACCTTACCCGTTTTGATGTACCAGGAAGTTGTAGGTCAGCTAAACTTCGGAAAAGGCTGCGCTTACGGCAGTATTCTGCTTGTTCCGGCACTGTTTGCCTTTCTTTTGGACTTTTTTAATCAAAATCAAAGCGATAACAGCTTCATTCATAAGCCATTCGTTACGATTTCACGGAAACAGCGGGATATACCGGCGTTTTGCTTCTCGGTTTTGATCGGGCTGTTTTGCTTTTTGCCGATTTTGGCGTTCTTGGTGCTGGCGTTTGTGAAGAAATACCCCGGTGACCTCAGCCTGACGACGGAGCATATTAGAAAAACGATGCAAATGGGCGGCGAAACCTATCTGATCAACTCCGTCTCAATCGCATTGTGCGTGACTGCGGTAGGTGTGCTACTTGCCATCTTCGCCGCGTACTATGCCTCGCGAAATAAGGGGTTTTTAAGCCGTTATCTTCACTTGATCTGCCTTTCGATGGCGGCAATTCCCGGAATCGTGCTCGGATTGGCGTATGTGTTGTTTTTCAAGGGTAGCTTCATATACGGCACATTTGTTATTTTGGTGATTGTCAATACGGTGCATTTTTTCGCATCGCCGTATTTGATGATGTATACCGCTTTTTCAAAAGCCAATGAAAATTTGGAGGCGGTCGCCGCTACCTTGGGATTCGGAAAATTTAGGCTGCTGTATAGCGTCCTGATTCCCCAATGTAAGCGGACAATTGCCGAAATGGCATCCTACTTCTTCGTGAATTGTATGATGACGATTTCTGCGGTCTCTTTTTTGGCAAATGTTCGCAACAAACCCCTGGCGCTGATGATAAATCAGTTTGAAGCTCAGGCTCAGATGGAATGTGCCGCGGTGGTGTCACTTGCCATACTGCTGGTGAATCTTATCGTTAAGATCTTGTTGGAATACTTGCCCGAAAAACGAAAAAAACATTGAATTAAAATACAGACATTATGATCACGTCCCATCGATTGCTGTCGTAAGGACGGATATGACCCTTTTACGGAGGAAAACAAATGAATAAAAACGCAATGAACACAGAAGAAACGAATGCAGTCGATTTGTTGCGATTGTTGAAGGCTGTGCGAAGCAGAGCTTGGATTGTTATACTTGCATCGGTTTTGAGTATGGCGGTTGCATTTTCGATAACGTTCTTTTTCGTAACGCCCAAATACGAAGCCTCTGCCAAATTCTATGTCAACAACAGTTCCGCTTCGGTGGGCGGATCTTCCGGAAGTATGTCCTCCGGTGACCTCTCCACGTCGAGAAACCTGGTAGACTCTTATATCGTTATTTTGAACACGAGAGAGACATTTGAGGAGGTTATTAAATATTCGGGCGAAACTTTGACTGTTTCCGAACTGAAAAATATGATTACCGCGGGCGCGGTGGACGATACGGAAATCGTTGAGATAACGGTAACAAGCGCAAGCCCCGAACAGGCGGAAAATATTGCAAATGCCATTGCGTACGTTTTGCCGCAAAGAATCACCACGATCATCGAGGGAACTTCGGCAAAGGTCGTTGAAGAAGCTGTTTTTCCCACGGGTGCAAGCTCTCCGAGCTATGTGAACAATACCGTCATCGGTATGCTTTTGGGCTTGGTTATAAGCGTGGGTGCTATCGTGCTTTGGGAAATATTCGACACGACGATCCGCGAAGAAGATGACATTGCCGGCGTGTGCAAATATCCCGTGCTGGCGGCGGTCCCCGATATGTTCAGCTCATCCCAAAAAGGCGGATGTTACGGATACGGCAATCCAAACGGCAGCAATCAGACAAAAAAAGTCGCAAAATCAGCTTCGCTCGTCGGCGAGGATATCAGCTTTTCCGCGTCGGAAGCGTACAAACTGCTTCGAACGAAGCTGCAATTTTCCTTCTCGGACGAAAAGAACAGCCATGTTATTGCAGTTTCCAGCTCTTTGAAAGGAGAGGGAAAGAGTTTGACCTCGGTAAATTTGGCGTATTCCTTGGCAAAGTTGGGCAAGAAGGTCATTTTGATTGACTGCGATATGCGCATACCGACATTGGCAGAAAAACTGAAAATTCAAAACAATCCAGGCCTTTCCGATTACCTTACAAGACAGTGCAATCCGTCGGAGCTTATCAAGTTTGGCGAAAACTGCGGCAAAGCTTCGTTTCCCGTTATCACTGCCGGACATATTCCGCCGAATCCCGTGGAACTGCTCAGTTCAGACCGAATGAAAGCTTTGCTCGATGCGCTGCGTAAGTATTACGAATACATAATCTTGGATTTGCCGCCCATCTGCGAGGTAAGTGACGCTGTGGTGGTTTCGGAACAGGCGGACGGCGTGCTGTTGGTTGCTCGTCGAAACAATTGTGACCGTAATGTGCTTGCGTACACGATAGCTCAGCTTGAATATGTCCATGCGAAAATTTTGGGAGTTGTGTTCAATGCCGCATCGGAAAACGGCGGTAAGGGTTACTACAAAAAGTATTACGGCAACAGCAAAAAAACGGCTCACAAGTGAGTAAAGCCGTAAGGAAATAAAAATTATGATTGATTTTCACAGTCACGTTTTGCCCGGAATCGACGACGGTAGCAGCTCTACGGAGGAATCTCTTGCGATGCTGGAAATGCTCGCCGCACAGGGAATCACAAGAGTTGTTGCAACCCCGCATTTTTACCCCCGGCATGACCGCCCGGAAACATTTCTGGCGAGGCGCGCCGAAGCGGAATATCGCTTGCGAACGGCAATGTCGCAAAGGGAAGGGCTTCCGAAACTGAGTTTAGGTGCGGAGGTGTTTTTCTTTGGCGGAATGAGTCAGTCTGATAGTATCCCCGAACTGGCGTTTGACGGCAAAAAATGCATTCTGGTCGAAATGCCGGATGGAAACTGGACGGAGTCGATGTACAAAGAGCTTAAAAACATCTATAAATATCACGGAATCGTACCGGTGATCGCTCACGTGGAGCGTTACATCGGCTCGTTTAGAATGCGAAACCTCCCCGAAAGACTCGAAAAGCTTCCGGTTTTGGTGCAGTCCAACGCGGATTTCTTTCTGAATCCGAAAACGAGACGAAAAGCGCTGAGGATGCTTGATAAAGGGCAAATACAGCTACTCGGATCGGACTGCCACAACATAAGTCAACGACCGCCGCGAATGGGCGAGGCGACGGAAATTATCCGTAACGCTCTGGGACAAGGATGTTTGGATGGCATTTGTGCGCAGGCGTGTGAGTTATTAGACTGAAATTTGGTATAAAACAAAAAATCCTCATCACATCAGCGATGTAATGAGGATTTTTATTTCGTTTAGGTTGCAATTCCGGCAAACTGTGTCTGATACAGCTTGTAGTATTCGCCTTTAGCAGCCAAAAGCTCGTCGTGGTTGCCTGCTTCCGCAACCTTGCCGTCGGCGATGACAACGATGCAGTCCGCATCGCGTATCGTGGAAAGGCGGTGCGCGATGATGAGGGACGTTCTGCCCTTCATCAGATGAAGCATGGCTTCCTGAATGTGCATTTCGGTGCGCGTGTCAACGCTTGATGTCGCTTCGTCGAGGATGAGGATCTTCGGATCCGCAAGCACTGCGCGCGCGATCGAGAGAAGCTGACGCTGACCTTGACTTATGTTTGATCCGGATTCGGTAAGCTCGGTGTTGTAGCCTTCGGGCAGACGAGATACGAATCTGTCCGCGTTCGAGGTTATTGCCGCTTCCTTGATTTCCTCGTCGGTTGCGTCAAGGCGTCCGTAACGGATGTTGGCGCCGATCGTGTCGGAGAAAAGCACCGTGTCTTGCAAAACGATTGCAATCGCGGAGCGGAGCGTCTTTTTCGGAATGTCGAAAAGATCAACGCCGTCAACAGTGATCGAACCGCCGTCGATGTCATAGAACCGCGTGAGCAGGTTTACGATCGTCGTCTTGCCCGAACCCGTCGCGCCGACTATGGCGATCTTTTGACCGGCTTTTACGGAAAGATCAAGCTTTTTGAGTACAGGCTCGCCCTCTTTGTAAGAGAATTCGATTCCGTGCATCTCAATGTTGCCTTTAATGTCGTCAACAGTGATGTCGCTTGTGCCTTCGTCCGCTTCTGCGGGCGAATCGAGAATCGCAAATACGCGCTCCGCGCCGGCAATAGCGGTCAAAATCGTTGCGTACTGGTTGGCGATTTGCGAAATCGGCATAGAGAACTGACGCGAATATTGCAGAATCGCCTGAATGTCACCGACGAGTAAGCCGCCCGTAATGCAGTAATAGCCGCCGAATGCCGCAACAAGCAGATAATTCAGGTTGTTGACCACGTTCATTACAGGACCCATAATTCCGCCCCATACGTTAGCCTTGATGCTGCAACGGCGGAATTCTTCGCTTGTCTCGCTGAAGGCTTCGATCGCCATATCTTCTTTGCCGTAAGCCATAACGGTCTTGAATCCGGAAACCATCTCCTCAACCTGACCGTTCAAATTGCCGAGTAGTATCTGACGCTTAACGAAATATTTACGCATCAACTTGCTGAGCATTGCGGAAAGGAAGAATGTAAGCGGAATCGTGCAGAACGAAACGAGCAGCATTATGGGAGTTTTGTAGCAATAAATGATGATCATTGCGAGTGAGCCGACAAGTGTCAGTACGCTCGAAATGAGCGAGGTGAGCGACGAGGAGATAGCGCTTGAGACGTTATCAACGTCGTTTGTCATACGGCTC
This sequence comes from uncultured Lachnospiraceae bacterium, assembly GCA_964456045.1. Lineage (GTDB taxonomy): Bacteria > Bacillota > Clostridia > Oscillospirales > CAG-272 > DTU064. The sequence goes on along the minus strand of CAYWAD010000006.1, from coordinate 7,981 downwards.
ATGATGTCGCCGTGCTTGTGTGTGTCCGTGTACTTTATCGGGAGATGCTCGATCTTGTTGAAAAGATCGCGACGCAGATTGTATACGGTCCACTGCGAAAGCTTCGCGGAAACGAGAGACTGAACAAGCGAGAGGACGCAGTTGAGCACGAAGATGATGCCCATAAAGGTCAGCCAATATTTGAGTCCGTCAAAATCGACTCTGAGCTGTGAATCGTCTATCGTTATGCAGTTTATGACCTTACCCTGCACTGCAGGGGAGATAAGCGAGGTTGCCGTTGTCATAAGCATGATAACGAGAAGAATGATGATGAGAATATAGTTTTTGCCGATATATTTGATGAGCTTTTTGAGAGTTTCTTTTGTATTTTGCGGTTTTTCTCGAATCATACCGCCTCTGCCGGGAGGACCTCCGCCCGGGCCACCGCGCTTTGCGGCAGCATCGCGAAGCTCATCCATGCTCATCTCTTTTTTATCTTTTTTGATTAGATTTTTCTTGCCGGAAGGAGCGTCCTTCGGCATTTTATCGGGAGCGGGACGCATTTCGTTCACTGTTCGTTACCTCCTTCCGAGTTTTTCATTTGAGAATTGTAAATGTCGCGGTACGTTTCGCTTGTTTTCATAAGCTCATCGTGCGGTGCGAATGCGGTTACGTTACCGTGTTCGAGAACGGCGATTCTGTCTGCGTTTTTAACGCTGGCGATACGCTGTGCGATCATAATAACCGTTGTGCCCTTCAAATTGTCACGCAGAGCTTTTTGGAGGCGTGCTTCGGTAGAAAGATCGAGTGCGGAGGTGCTGTCGTCAAAGACGATAATTTCGGGGTTGCGAACGATTGCACGCGCGATGGACATTCTCTGCTTCTGACCGCCGGAGAGGGAAGCGCCCTTTTCGGAAACCATTGTTTCGTATTCGTCGTTGAAGCCGCGGATGAAATCGTCCGCCTGCGCGATAGTAGCCGCACGGACGACTTCCTCATCTGTCGCGTCCTCTTTACCCCAACGGATATTGTCCGCGATAGTGCCGGAGAAAAGTTCCGCTTTCTGAAGCACGAATCCGAACTTGCTGCGAAGCTTGTGCAGGTCATAGTCGCGGACGTTTACGCCGTCGATGAAAATCTCGCCCTTGGTCGAATCATAGTATCTCGGCAGGAGCGAAACGAGCGAGGATTTACCGGAGCCCGTTGCACCGATGATGGCAACCGTTTCGCCGCGATGGATCTTGAGGTTTATATCGGAAAGAACGTCCTCGCCCTTTGAGCCGGGATAGCGGAAAGAAACGCCGCGAAGCTCAACTGCGATGTCCTTGTCATTGCCGTCTGCTTTGTCGCCGCCTACGATAACGGGATCTGACCAAAGCACCTCACGGATACGCTCGGAGCTTGCCTTGCCTTTAGCGAGCTGCTGGAACATCATGGAAACCATCATAATGGACGAAAGGATCTGTGTGATATAGCTTGCCGCAGCCATAACGTCACCGACTGCGAACTGTTCGAGAGTGCCGTTGACTGCGGAAATATCAACGAGATTACCGCCGATCCAGTAAATCGCGATAACAGCCGCGTTCATAACAAGGCTGAGCGCAGGCATAAGGTACGCCATTGTTTTATATACCTTGAAGGTGGTGTCTCTGTAGTCCGTGTTTGCATTGTCGAAGCGGTTGATTTCGTATTCCTCACGAGTGTAAGCCTTGACAACGCGCGCACCGGACACGTTTTCCTGCACGATTGCGTTTACGCGGTCAAGTTTTGTTTGCACCTTCATAAACATAGGATTGACAAGCTTGAGCATTACTATAACGCACGCGATGATGAAGGGAAGCGCGAAAAGCACGACATAGCCGAACTTAACATTCAGGCTGAGCGTAAAATAAATGCCGCCGACAAAGAAAATGGGGGCACGAACAAACATACGCAGAAGCATATTGACAAGATCCTGAAGCGTCGTTATATCGTTTGTGATACGGGTTACGAGCGAGCCGGTTGTGAATTTGTCGGTCTGTTCTTCGGAAAGATACATTACCTTTCGGAACATATCGCAACGTATATCGTTGCCGAAGCCCTGGGAAGCGACGCTTGCTGTCCAAGCGCAGAAGATGCCCATGAAGCCGCCCACTGCCGCAACCGCAAGCATTGAAAGACCTATGCGAATAATGGCAGACATATCTCCTTTAAGTACGCCGTCATTTACAATGCTTGCCATTTGCTTGGTAAGAATAAGGTCTGCTATGACCTCACCGATCATGAAAACGGGAGATATGATTGCGGGCACAAGGTAAGGCTTCAAATATGAAGATAGCTTTTTGTGTTTCATTTTGTCTCCTTAATGTCCGAGATTGTTTTTGATTCTCTCCAGAAGGGAAAGAAGCGTTTCCGTTTCTTCCTCCGAAAGACCGTTTAATGCAATATCGTCTGCATTTTTTATCGCTTGATGAAGCCGACGGTTCTTTTCGTGCCCCTTTTCGGTCAGATACACCTTGGTGGCGCGAAGATCCATGGGATCGACGGTACGCAGAACGATGCCATCTTCTTCGAGCTTAGCGAGCGTAACGCTGACTGTTGGCGGTTTTAGATGTGTGTGCTCTGCGAGGTCGAGCTGATATACGCCGTCCTTGAAGGAAAGCTCGCGCATTATTTCGCGATTGCTTTTCCTCTGAAATTCATCCGGGACTTCGGAGTCGAGCTGTTGATGCCAAAGCCTACCGATATCGTTGATGAGCATTATCGGTGTCGGTTTGAACGGCTTGGGTTCTGATTTTTTTTCTTGTTCCTGTGAAAATGCGCCGGACGGAAGCGGTTTGTTGTTTTTGTAAGTTCCGCGTCTGGAATTCATTAATTTACCTCCGATTTTAGTTTATTAATAAATTACATACGTATATTATAGCATTAATATACCTGTTAGTCAACGGCAGATTAGTTTATTAACAAATTATTATCATTTTGGGCTGAATGTAAACAAAATGTCCGAAAAAGCCGTATAAGCTTTTTCGGACATTTGTGTTAATTTTCAGACGGCGATGGACGTTTTGCCGTGCCTGCCGGAGTTATCAGCGGAGGCTGACCGGACGCCGACGTGATCTGTGCGATCAAAAGAGATGCACGCGAGGACAGATTTTGAAGCATTGCGCCGCCGTTTTGACGGAATTCGGACGCGAGATCGAGTCCCTTCCAGGTGATCTCGTCTTTAGTTTCTTCGTTGAAGCGCATTATCGCGGAAAACGATACCGAAAGGTAAAAAAGTCCCTCCGGCTCAAAAGAAACGGCGCGATTGAAGGTAACTTTTATGCCGACAGGCTCGGCAAGATGAGCAACGATTGTGTCCTTGCAGTTCATTTTTATGTTTCCTGCGTGGGGAGCGGTGCGCTCGAAGTTGATGTTTTCGAGATAAATGTTGTGCTCCGGCAAAAAATATCTGGCAAAATCTATCATACGGTGCCTCCCGGTTCTGAATTTTCGGATTTTGTTTCCTGCTGTTTTGGGAATTCGAATTTGAGCTTTCCGGCTTCGAGATAGAGCTTGGCGGAGAATTTTTTGCCGGATTTCGATGTAAAGCCGTCGATAACATCGGACGCGCCCGTTTCGAGCATTTTCGAAATTACGTCGGAACCGATGGCGAGACCGCAGATCTTGTTGCCGACGGAAAAATCGCAGCCGTCACCAAGCTTTTCGCAGGCATAGCGGAATTTTCTCTCTGTCACCTGACCGCCGCAAAGCGGACACTTGCCTACGACAACCCCCGTGTTCTCGTCCTTTCTTGCGCTTGATGCAGACGGCGGCGGAGACGGGGTGAAGTTCGTTTTTGCCGCGAATATGCTCCTGATCTCGCGTTCCGCGACGGCAACGCTGTCCGAAATTTCGCATTCTCCGCGATATACCTTTTTCAGTGACATACCGACCTCGGCTGTCTTGTATTTGTCCATGCCTATGCCCATTCTCGAAAGCGATTCGATCATATATTCGCCCATCGGAAGGATCGTGTATACGTCTTTTGTGAGCGCGATGTAGCCGGATTTTCTTGCGTTGTCAATGATTCCGGTGCGTGTCGCTTCCGTGCCGAGCTCAAGTCCGGAAAGCATTGCTTTGTATTCGGCATCGTCATTTTCGGCGGTGTCGGAATCATCGTCCTCGTCGCGTTTTTTTGCGCTCTTGGACTTTTTATCGTCCTTGAACGGATTTTTCAGATATGAATTGAGTGTTTCTATCGTGTAATGCTTTGGGGGCAGGGTCTCCTTTTCCGTGGGAGCGAATGCGACATTGACTTCATCTCCCTCGGAAAGATTGGGCAAAAGCTTGTCCTTGGAGGAGTAATCATCGTATGCGGTCCAGCCCTTTTCAAGCATAACGGTGCCCTTGAGAGTAAAGCTTTCGGTGCCGTTGCCGCAGTCAAGTTTGACCGTTGTTTTCATTACAACGCAGTCCTCCGCGCAAAAAACGGCAACAAAACGTCTGAAAACCGTTGAATAAACTTGAAATTCACGCTCGGACAGCTTTGATCTGTCCGGGATTTTGTATGTAGGTGTCAACGCGGAGTGCGATTCGATCTTTGCGTCGTCGAAGATCGTTTTTTTGAATTTGAACTCGACATTATAGCCGAGATTTTTACAAATGCCGATGATTTGCTTTACCTTGTCCTGTTCCGCCGTCGCAAGATATTCCGAGTTCGTACGCGGATAGGAAAGATAGCCCTTTTCGTAAAGCCCCTGAACGATGTCAAGAGACTCCTTCATAGACATTTTGTACTTTTTTCCGAGGACATTTTGCAGCTTCGAAAGCGAATAAAGCTTGCCGGGATTCAAGACATCCCTTTTTTGCGTGACCGAAACGACCTTCGCCGCAACGGCGTTTAATTTGTTCGCGTATGCGACGGCTTTTTCGTATTCGTCGGGCGAAAACTTCTTTTTGCTCGTAAGTTCGATCGGCACGCCGTCATGCTCGGTTTTGGACACGACGGAATAATATTTTTCCGGGACGAAATTGCGGATTTCCATGTCTCGATCGTATATTGCGCGTACAATCGGAACAATAACGCGACCGACACGCAGAAGCGAACCTGCGCGTATCGTTGCGTAGCGCGTCAGATTCACGCCGTACAGCCAATCGATGTAGGTTCTTGCGTAGCCTTCGTTTGCGAGCCTGTCGTATTCCGTCTCCGGCTTCATTTCCGTGAGCGCGGCTTTGACGGTTTGCGGAGTTTGATCCGGAAGCCACAGACGCATAAAACGCTTTTGCGCGAGTCCCTTTGCGCCGAGAGCGTTACCCACGCAAAGACGGACGATAATCTCGCCCTCGCGGTCTGCGTCTCCCGCATTGACAATTGTGTCCACGTCCTCGCGGCGGCACAGGTTTCGTATCGTATAAAACTGCTTTTTGACCCCGGAATCAACCTTGCCGTCGCTGTCGTGCTTTAACTCGAATTTGAACTGATTCGGTATGCAGGGAAGCCCCTCAAGCTGCCAACGCTTACTTTGACTGCCCGTATAGGCTTCGATGTCACAAAGCGAAAACAGATGACCGAATGCCCAAGTTATTATGTATCCGTTGCCCTCAAGATAACCGTCGTGCTTTTGCATTTTGCCGATTCCGGCGGCGATATTTCTTCCGAGAGAGGGTTTTTCGGCTATGATCAATATTGCCATTTGTGTCTCCGATTTTTGTGGAAGATTGATTTACCCCTCCACCGTGCGGAAGAGGGGTATAGCACTGATTTATTGAAGCTTTTCGAGCTTCATATATCCCGGCTTGACGTAACCGAGCCTGCGTCCTGCGAAATCAAACAAAAGCGTAAGCACGGCAGGGAGAATAAAGTGCATTACGGCGATCAAAACGATCGTTATTGCCGTGCCGTATTCGCCGGACATCGCTTCGAACGCTCCGAACTGACCGACAAGTCCTGCCGTTCCCATTCCGGCACCGGTTGAGGTGTTTGTCATGCCGATGAGGGCGGTTGAAACGGGACCGAGAATCGCGGAGGCGAGCGTAGGTGCTATCCAAATGAGCGGATGACGCAGAATGTTGTGGAACTGAAGCATCGACGTTCCGAGACCGATCGAAAGCGAGGTGCCGAGGTCGTTGTCTCGATACGAGGCAACGGCAAAACCTATCATTTGGCAAGAACAGCCGACTGCGGCTGCACCTGCCGCGATTCCGTCAAGACCGATCATGATGCAAAGCGCGGCAGACGAGATGGGCGCGGTCAAAACCATACCCACAACGACGGAAATTACGATTCCCATGGGAATCGGTGCGTATTCCGTTGCGGAATTGACGAAATTACCGAGTGAGGTCATAATGTCGCTGATGTAGGAACCGACGTAAATGCCGAGCATACCGCCGGATACTATCGTTACGACGGGGGTAATGAGGATGTCGAGCTTTGTTTTCGAAGCAACGAGAGATGCAATTTCGCAGCCGACAACAGCGGAGATATAAGCTCCGACAGGTCCGCCGTTTATGTACCCGACAGCGCCGACAACGGCGGCGGAGAAGCAAACAAGCGGCTTTTCTTTGAGTCCCCACGCTATCGCAACGCCGATCGCGGCCCCGACGACATAGGAGTTAGATGCAATTTCAGCAAGCGGGGAGAGGAACGAAAGGAAGGAAATCTTTGCGAACTGCTTCAGTATAGTTCCGAGTATGAGGGAGGAAAACAGGCCGAGCGCCATTGCGCTCATTGCGTCAATGAAATAACGTTTGCAAAATCGTTTAATGAGATCCATTTTTGAAAAATATTATCAGTATGCGGCTTTAAGAGCATCGTACTGTTCTTTTGTTATCGGAATTACGCTTCCGTGACGGGGAGTGAAGTTGAGGAAGCGATATTCGCTTTGATCAAGCGTTGTAAAGTTTTTGAGGTCGGTTGTATGTTCCATTACAAAGTATCCGCTTGTGTAAGCATCCGAGATGAGAAGCCAGCCGCTTCCGTCGATGAGTTTGAAGATGGAGGAACCTTCAACGGCAAGGTCGTTCGGAGATACGAGTTTGGATCTTGTGTACGAATATCCATATGTAAGATGCTCGGAAGTTGTGAGCTTGATACCGCCGGATGTCTCGTCTTTATAGAACATATAGTAAAGACCGTCATGATAGATGATGTCCGCGTCTATTGCGGAATTGCCGTTTGTGGGAGCGAAAAGAAGCTCCGGATCGGTGGAGAGGGTCTTCATATCGGGGGAGTAAGCGTAGTACATAAGGGTAGCGCCGTTTGTTGCGTTTGAGCAAAGTGCGAAGTAGATCATATATTCGCCGCGTTCGGGATCCCAGATCGCCTGAGGCGCCCATGCACGCGTCGTGTTTTTGGTTGCTCTGCAAATATTGTCGATCTCGATTATTGTCTCGTCAGTCCAAGTGATGAGATCTTCCGATTTCCAGGAAATAAGGTTTTTGTTGCTGTTCCAACCGAGCGACGACTTCATGTCCGTAGCGATCATGTAGTAGCAGCCGTCCTCGCCCTTGAAAATGTAAGGGTCACGAATGCATCCCGTACCGGAATTGGAAACGACGACCGACTTGCCGCCGTTGAGCGCCTTGTATTTGTAGCCGTCACGCGATGTCGCAAAGCAAATCTGCTCCTGAGAGGGATCGTTTCCGGTAAAATATGCGAAAAGATAAGCGTAATATTCGGTTGTGTCTTCGACATCGGCAACGTCTGTCTCCGTTACGGATTCGGCTTCGGTTTCAGCCGATGTGTCGTTTGTATCCGTGTCGTCTGAAGGAGAGTCACTGCAGGACGCGAGCGGCAGAGCGAGCATTATCATGCCCATAATGAGAGCGAGAATTCGTTTCATTAAGTAATAACCTCTTTAATCTTTGATTTTTGTCGATTACTTTTATTTTACAACATATTTGACTGTTTGGCAATCATAAAAACAAATATTTTTGCGCCGAAAATAATGCGCCGAAAATAAAATGTCAAAAAAATCGGGGAAGGGGTTGACAACGTAACAATGTTACGCTATAATTGTAACAGTGTTACGAAAGGAGAAGC
>CAYWAD010000005.1:0-31982 GCA_964456045.1 uncultured Lachnospiraceae bacterium | reverse complement strand
CTCGCATCTCCGAGTACCTCGGCAAGCCCGTAGTTATGGCTTCCGACGTTATCGGCGAGGACGCAAAGGCTAAGGCAGCCGCTCTCAAGGACGGCGATGTTATGCTTCTCGAAAACGTTCGTTTCCACGCTGAAGAAGAAAAGAATGTTCCCGAATTCGCCAAGGAACTCGCTTCCATGGCTGACATCTATGTAAACGATGCGTTCGGTACGGCTCACAGAGCTCACGCTTCCACAGCAGGCGTTGCCGATTATCTCCCCGCAGTTTGCGGTTACCTCATCCAGAAGGAAATCGAGGTTATGGGAAGCGCTCTTGAAGATCCCAAGCGTCCCTTCGTTGCTATCCTCGGCGGCGCTAAGGTTTCCGATAAGATCGGCGTTATCAACAACCTCATCGAAAAAGTTGATACTCTCATCATCGGCGGCGGTATGGCTTACACATTCTTCGCTGCAAAAGGTCTGCCGATAGGCACCTCTATCTGCGAAAGCGACAAGCTTGACCTCGCTCGCGAACTTCTCGACAAGGCACATGCAAAAGGCGTTCAGCTCCTTCTCCCCGTTGACAACATCATCGCTCGCGAATACAGCGCTGATTCCGTTTATATGCGCATCTACTCCGACTCCATTCCGGACGGCTGGATGGGTCTCGACATCGGCGAAAAGACGCAGGAACTTTACGCAAAGTCTCTCGTAGGCGCAGGCACCGTTATCTGGAACGGACCTATGGGCGTTTCCGAATGGGCTAACTTCGCTTCCGGTACAGAAAGTGTTGCGGAAGCAGTTGCAAATTCCGGCGCCATCTCCATCATCGGCGGCGGTGACTCCGCTGCGGCTGTTGAAAAGCTCGGCTTCGCTGACAAGATGACTCACATTTCCACCGGCGGCGGCGCTTCCCTCGAATTCCTCGAAGGTCTTGAGCTTCCCGGTATCGCTTGCCTCAACGACAAGGAATAATATATCTTAAAAACACGGAGAAATAATACAATGAATACAGCAAAAAGACGCACCGTTATCGCGGGCAACTGGAAAATGAACAAAACTCCCTCCGAGACAAAAGTTCTCGTTTGTGACATCGCTAAAAAGGCAGAAGGCAAGACAGCTTGCGACGTTGTACTTTGCGTTCCCTACGTTGACATTCACGCGGCAGTTGAAGCTGCTAAGGGCACAAACGTAAAGATCGGTGCCGAAAACGTACACTTCAAGGAATCCGGCGCTTACACCGGCGAAATTTCCGCGCAGATGCTCGTTGAATGCGGCGTTGACTACGTTATCGTAGGTCACAGCGAAAGAAGACAGTACTTCGGCGAAACAAACGAAACCGTTAACCTCCGCACAAAAGCAGGTCTTGCGGCAGGTCTCAAGGTTATAGTTTGCGTTGGTGAAGTTCTCGCTGAACGTCAGAGCGGCATCACATCCGAGATCGTTTCCATGCAGACAAAGCTCGCTCTCGCAGGCATTTCCGCAGAGGACATGAAGAACGTTATCATCGCATACGAACCCGTCTGGGCGATCGGAACAGGCCTCACGGCAACTCCCGAACAGGCTGAAGAAGTTTGCGCTCTCATCCGTGACGTTGTAAAGGGTCTTTACGGTGAAGAAGTTGCAGAGGGTCTCACAATTCAGTACGGCGGCTCCATGAACGACAAGAACGCATCCGAGCTTCTCGCTAAAGTTGACGTCGATGGCGGTCTCATCGGCGGCGCTTCCCTTAAAGCAGACGCTTTCGGCGCGATCATCGACGCAGCTCAGTAATCATAATTGCATAACGGCATAAGAAAAACGCACCCTTTCGGGTGCGTTTTTTTACACATACAAAACTACGATTTCGCCGGATTTTTCGTAAGTCAAAATGCCATGCTCGGCGTTTTCCGTGACGTGAAATTCGCCGTACGCGGTGAGTATATCGCGAACCTTGGTTGCGGCGGTGTTTCCGTCCGCTTTGGTCGAAGTCGTCACGATCGACACCTTCGGCGAGGCAAGCGCCGCGAATTCGGGCGATGTCGCCTTGACTTGACCGTGATCCGCCACCTTGAGTACATCACAGCTTAGGTCCGCGCCCGTCGCAATAACGGAATTTTCCTCCGCGAATTCCATATCGCCCGTGAAAAGGTACGTCACTCCGCCGATACTTCCACGCAAAACAAGGGAATTGTCGTTTGCGTCCGTTTCGAGGTATTCGGCAGGACCTAACACATTCAAAACAATGCTTCCGACCTCAATCACATCGCCTGCGACAACGGAGGTTGTGTCAAGTCCGAGCCTTTTGAGCTTTTTCTTGATCTTGTTTTTCCCGTTTTTGTCCCTCTCGGAAAGCTTCGGGCAATAAACATGCTCGATCGGAATCCGCTCGGACAGCGGCTCAACTCCGCCGAAATGGTCATCATTGTCGTGCGTCACGATGAGAGCGTCCAGCTTTTCCACGCCGGCAAGCCTAAGCGCCGCAACCAGCGTCTCCGACTGCTTGCTCGAACCTGCGTCAATAAGGACGTATTTGCCGTCATCCTTGATGAGGATCGCATCGCCTCTGCCGACGTTGATAAAAAAGACATACGAATCAAGGCTTTCCAAAACTTCTTCGGGCGAATTACCGTAAATTTCGCAATACAGAACCGCCATCAACACAAACAAAATTAACACGGCGAGAGCCGTTACGCGCATAAAAAGCTTGTTTTTCATCTTGATCGCCAAATCCTGCGCGTTTTCTTACGGTGAAGGTATATTGCCTTAAACACAACATACAGCACCGTCAGAACAAACGCCGCTATAATGGTTGCTATAAAGAAGCGACTCGTTCCGAACGATTTTATCTGTTCAAGTGTATACAAAAACTCGCTTCGCGCAACGGCGACAGTGGTTATCAGCTCGATATTACCCACGATTTCGCCGTTATACATAACTGTCATAACACCTGCGACTTCGCCTGCCGCAACGGGTGCCTCAATCGAATCAAACGACGTTTTATAGCTACGCGTGATCTCCGTTTCGAGATCCGTCGATGTCGGCAGATACATAGACATCGACTCCTTTGTGACAAGCGTCACATAATCCGTCGTACCGGAAAGGGTAACGGGAATCTCACATATAATTTCGCCTTCTTTTACAAGCTCGATGTTACCGTATGAAGAAAAAGCGTAATCGAGGAGCTTTTTGCACTCGGTGTACGAATATACGATATCATTATCTTCGTCTGTATCCGCGCCCATAACAATCGCAAGGTAGGTAAGTCCGTCTCGCTGTGCTGTTGTTACCACGCAGCTACCGCCGAGAGACGTTGAGCCGGCGTTCATTCCTGCCGCATCCGTGTAAAAATACTTCATAACACTCGACGTGGACAAAAGATAGTTGCGATTATATACGTTTCTGTATTCGCTCAAATTCGTTTCGTCGATAACATACTTCGTTGTCGAGGTTATTTCCATAAAGTTCGGCAAAGAATAAGCGTGAAGGGCGATTTTTGCCGTATCGGAGACGGTGGTATACATTTCGCTGTCATGAATTCCGGATGGGTTCGTATAATGCGTTCCGACAGCACCAAGTTCTGCCGCGCGTACGTTCATCATATCGACAAATGCTTCGACCGAACCTGCCACAGTAACGGCAAGCACATGTGCGGCGTCATTCGCGCCGCCGACAAGCATCGCATAAAGCAGGTCCCGGATTGAAATGATCTCTCCTTCCTTAAGGCTCGGAGTCAGTGTGTTTCCGCCCACGCCGTCAAGCATTTCGGCAGTGACGGTGACCTGCTCACTCATTCGCGACGAAAGCTGTTCGATCACCAAAATTCCGGACATTATTTTGACTGTCGAGGTCGGGTAGACCGTATCGTCAGCGGCATACGCCAGCACGGTGAAATCGTTTTCGATATTATAAAGGTATGCGCCTTTGATATGCGAGGTTTCGATTCCTATTTCGGAGGCATATGCGTCGCCAACCGAAGCCGCGCTCGCCGTTACGGCTGTCGAAAAAACAAAAAAGACCGCAAAGATCAAAGCGAGCAAGCGCAAAGCGCCTTCGTGAACACGGTTTTTTTCTGTAATAACATTTTTCATTTTTGTTTATACCGTTTCGTTTTTGAAATAGTTCCGAGCGGCAAGAACGTCCTCACGGATCTTACGCGAAAGCTCCTCCTCGGACGAAAATTTTATTTCGGGACGTCTGAAAAACACAAGCTCGGTCAAGACATCGGAGCCGTAAAGCTCCACGTCACAGTCCAGAATGTGCGTCTCCGCGACGGCGATTCCGTCCTCAGAGACGGTCGGCTTTACTCCGATATTGGTGATTGAGTTATACGTCACTCCACCCACAGTACAGCGCGAAAAATAAACGCCGTACTCAAGCTGTTTTGCAGTGTCCTGCAACTGCTGATTTACGGTCGGTGTTCCGAGCTTGTGACCGAGGCCGCGTCCGTGAATAACGGGCGCAGCTACGGTTACGGGATGTTTCAATTCGGGCATAATTGCAAATATTAAAGATCAAGATAGCACTTTACAAGCTCTGTGAGAAGTTCGTCTCTATCGATCTTGCGTATGAGCGCTCTTGCGTTATTATGATTTGTAATATATGTCGGATCTTCAGAGAGTATATAGCCAACAATCTGATAGATTGGATTATAGCCTTTTTCCACAAGCGCGTCATATACTGTTGCGATAGTGCGCTTCAATTCGTTTTCGGGAGTTTCGTGGATGGAAAAGGTAATGGTTTCATCGCCTGCTTTTTTCACTTTATCAGACCTCCTTTGGTATAGCAATCCCTTTTCTTGCGTGCTTGTCTCACGTTCGTAACTGTCTCATATCTTTTTTATATTATATAGCATTCAAATCCGCTTTTCAAGTGCGGAAGGCGATATAATTCTTAAAATTTCTTTAAGACAGTATATAATTACCGATATTTCGTGGAATATTACGGTGCATCATTGAAAAAACTATCAGAGAGTGATATAATTAGGTCGGAAAATCTAAAAGGAGCGATTCTATGCCTATCAGACTCAACGAGGACGCCGAAATCGTCCGTATGATAAAGGAAGGCTTGCGCGAACGCGGCGGCTACTGCCCGTGCAGACGTGAGTCCACACCCGACACAAAATGTATGTGTAAGGAATTCAGGGAGCAAATTGCAGATCCCGACTTTGAGGGCTACTGCCACTGCTTACTCTACTATAAAGAAAAAGACAAAACTTAAAAGAAAGGAATAAAATTATGACAGTAATAAAAATCACAAGTGAAAATTACGAAAAAGAGATCGTCGAATCGACCGTTCCCGTCCTCATCGACTTTTGGGCAACCTGGTGCGGTCCCTGCCGTATGATGTCTCCCGTAATCGACGAGATCGCGTCCGAATCGGACGGTAGCTACAAGGTTGCATCCGTTAACGTTGACGACGAGCCGGAACTCGCAAATCAGTATGCGATAAGCGCGATTCCCTGCTTTGTTGTCGTTGAAAACGGCGAACGCAAGACATCAACGCTCGGCGTAAAACCCAAGTCCGCAATCCTCGAAATGCTCGGAAAATAATGTTAAACCGCAAGAAATTCCCGTTTTTGCTCGCGGCTTGTCTTTCGACGATCGTTCTCGCGATCGTAAATTCCTCGTTTGGCACGATGCTCGCGCCGATCACGGAAAATTACCTTGACGGCGAAAGCGCAAGCCGCGGTTACCCGAACTCCGCAATGCAGATCGGATGTATCGTTGCGGTTTTGGCGTTGGCGTTTCTCTCACGCAAGCTCAATGGCAACGGAAAGCTTCTTCTGATCTCCGCTTCCGCTGCAGTTATGGCGATTTCGATGCTCCTCCTCGGAACGGCGCCGTCGTTTGTTGCATTTGTTGCGATTTTTGCCGTTGTCGGGCTGGCGTACGGAACGATAGACGTTCTCTCGTCTGCGTTAGTTGCGGACATTTACGGCGAGGGCGCGTCCGGCATGATGTGTCTTTTGCACGGATGCCACGGCGCAGCGGGCATAATCGCACCGATCGCGGTTGCATTTGTCCTGTCGAACGCGAAAAAATGGTCTCTGCCGTATACTTTGATCGGTGTTTTCGTCATTTGCGTGCTCGCGTACTTGATTTTGCTTTTCGTATTCGGAAAGCATCCGCTTCCAGTCGCATCGCAAAAAAGTAATTACGCCCCCGCCGGATTTGACAAAAAGCTTATCCCGTTTGCGCTTGCAATCTGCCTTTACGGTTGCTATCTCGTCGGGATGATTTGCTACACGGAAAGCTACGAATTCTCGCTTTTGTCCGCGTCCGACTCAAAAATGCTGACGCTCTCCCTGCTTTACCTCGGTTTGACCGCTTCAAGGCTTTCGATGCCTGCACTCAGAAAATTTTTCAAGCTTGAACCGAAAATATACCTCGCATTTTCACCGTTTGTTTCGTCTTTGTTGCTTTTCGCAGGAATTCTTTCGAAAAACACAACGGCATACATAATTTTGTCTGCGATTTCCGCGTTTGTCGCAGGGGCGTTTATTCCGATCGCAATTTCTTTGGCATGCGAAATTATGCCCGGAAACACAACCGGCGCTTCGACATATATGAATTTGGCAATGCTCATCGGAAACAGCGTTTCCTCGCCTCTTATCGGCGCCGTCGGCGGAGCGTTCGGCATAGAAATTGGGATGCTCATCCCCCCCACAGCGCTTGTTTTTTGCGGAATTTTCGCCGCTTTCGCAAGCAAAAAACTTCATTGAAACAAAAAAGCCTCTTACATTAAATGTAAGAGGCTTTTTCAGCTGCTAATCAGATTCGAACTGATGACCTCATCCTTACCAAGGATGTGCTCTACCAACTGAGCCATAGCAGCATTTTTATAACCGACGTATATTATATCAGATAACCACGTAATTGTCAACGATAAAAATGCGATTTTTTCATTTTTTCAAGTGCAAAAACGTCAATTTGCAACGAGATTCGGACACAATTTTGAAACTTGGCGTGAAGATGATGACAAGCGGCGTCAGTTTAGGCTATACTGTTTACGGTGTGATCTTCCGCCGATGCGGATTTACGCCCGCTATTTTGTTTTCGGTTTTCACCGAGAAAGGAACACATATGAATGAATTTGAAAAGCTTGCTCGTGAGCTTGTCGGCAAAATGACCCTTGCCGAAAAATGCGCTCAGCTTAAATATGACGCACCCGCGATTCCGCGTCTCGGTGTGCCCGAATATAACTGGTGGAACGAGGCTCTTCACGGCGTTGCGCGTTCCGGCGTTGCGACCGTTTTCCCTCAAGCCATCGCGATGGCGGCTTCATTTGATGACAAGCTTCTCTACAAGGTTGCGGACGCAATCTCCGACGAAGCCCGCGCAAAATACAACGAATACAAACGCTTCGGCGGCACTCAGATCTATCAGGGTTTGACGTTCTGGTCCCCGAACATCAACATATTCCGAGATCCGCGTTGGGGCAGAGGTCACGAAACCTACGGCGAAGATCCGTATTTGACAGGGCGCATGGGAAGTGCGTTCGTTCGCGGCTTACAGGGCGACCCAAACTACAAATATCGTAAGCTTGACGCGACCTTAAAGCATTACGCGGTACACAGCGGTCCGGAAAATCTGCGTCACGGCTTTGACGCTGTTGCTACAAAGCAAGATATGTTCGAAACATATCTTGAAGCATTCCGCTACTGCATTGAACAGTCCGATCCGTCCGCCGTTATGGGTGCATACAACCGCACGAACGGCGAGCCTTGCTGTGCGTCTCCCACCTTGATTGACATTCTTTACAACACCTTCGGCTTCAACGGCTACTATCTCTCCGACTGTGGCGCGATCAACGACATCAACGCGCACCATCATTACACGGAAACTCCTGCGGAAAGCTCCGCACTTGCCGTAAAAGCCGGTTGCGTTTTGAACTGCGGCTCCGCATACGCATCGCTGCTTGCCGCGCACGAAGCCGGTATGATCGATGAGGACACCATCACAGAGGCAGCAGTAAAGCTTTTCACCGCGCGTTACCGTCTCGGTATGTTTGCGAACGACTGCAAATACGACCGCATTCCCTACGATGTCGTAAATTGCGCCAAGCATCGGAAGCTAAATTCGAAAATGGCACGCGAATCCATAGTTTTGCTCAAAAACAGCGGAATTTTGCCGCTTGACAACAATCGCGACTTGAAAATCGCCGTCATCGGGCCGACCGCAAACGACTTCGAGGTTCTTCTCGGCAACTACAACGGCACACCTTACGAACACACAACAATCTTTGAAGGTATAAAGCGCGCCGCCAAGGGCAAAGTTTATTATGCGATGGGCACACGATATTTCCGCGGTGACGTTGATGCTTGGGACGAGCATTACATTCGCGAAGCGCAGCTCGCGGCAGACAGATCCGACATTGTTGTGCTTTGTCTCGGTCTTGCACCTCGTTTTGAGGGGGAGGAAGGTGCCGGCGACAAGCAGGACATTGAGCTTCCGGAAGCCCAGCGCATACTCTACGAAGCAATTCTTTCACGCGGAAAGCCGATCATCACCGTTTCCGTCAGCGGAAGTGCGATGAATCTTTGCCGTCAAGACGAGACGTCGGAAGCTGTAATTCAGTTTTTCTACGGTGGGTCGGACGGCGGAAACGCGCTTGCAGACATTATTTTCGGAAAAACCGTTCCGTCTGCACGTTTACCCGTAACGTTCTATCGTTCGACAGCCGAGCTTCCCTCGTTTGAGAACTACTCCATGGAAAACCGCACCTACAAATACTATTGCGGCAAGCCGCTGTATCCGTTCGGTCATGGGCTTTCGTACACAACATTCGAGTACTCGAATTTCACGTTCAAACAAAGCAAGGACGATGCAAAGTTTGCCGTTAGAGTTAAAAACACGGGCAAGCGCGACGGAGACGAAGTAGTTTTGATCTACTGCCACGAAAAGGACGCGGACGTTCGCGTTCCGATCAAGAAGCTGATCGCGTTCACCAGAGTTTCTCTTCGTGTAGGTGAGGAAAAAACCGTCGTACTTAAAACCGACAAAAACGCATTTACTCACGTACTTGAGGACGGCAGTGTCGTTCCCGCAAATGGCAAATTTGACATTTTCTGCGGCGACATCAAAACCGAGATTACAATAAAATAAACCGAAAATAAAAATTCCCGTTTGCGTTGGCAAACGGGAATTTTTTATTTGGTGTTAGATTAGCCGACGATACCGGAACGTTCGATACCCTGTACGAGATATTTCTGTGCAAAAGAATAGATAAGTACAAGGGGGAGCAGGATCAGAATACCTGCGGTATTTGTGATCGCTGCGGTATACATATTCTGTCCGGCATAATCCGTATCGAGAGTAGAGGGCACCTTAATGATGTCACGCAATGTGTACGGACCTGCTGTGGTAAAGAATACGTTGACGTAGTAGTTATCTGTCCACTGCCAAGAGAACGCGAACATAAATACTGTCACGAGCATCGGAACCGAAAGCGGGAGAATGATCTGAACGAAGGTTCTGAATGTTCCCGCACCGTCGATGTACGCGGATTCTTCAAGCTCATCCGGTACGCCGCGGAAGAACTGACGAAGCATAAAGATGTAAAGTCCGTTCTTAAACGCAAGACCCGTAAGGGAGAGAATGATGAATGGCCAGTATGTATTTGTAAGCTGGATCTCTGTAAAGGGCAGTATCTCAAGCCACTCGAACTGACCACCGCCGAGCAAATTAAATATTCCGAAGATATCAAAATAACGGAACTTCATAAACATTGCAAGTCGGAGTGTTGAATGAGGAACGATCATCGTAAGGATTACGAAAAGGAACAAAACTTTATTGCCCTTGAAGTTAAACTTCGCAAAACCGTAAGCGATACAGCAGGTAATGAATGTCTGTATCAGCGCTGTCGAACCCGACAAAATCGCGGTATTGAGCATTGCTTTGAAATATTCGTTATCGACTATGATCGCCTTATATGTGTCGAGCGTAGGATTCTTTGAAATCAGAAGAACCGTTGCGTCAACGAAGTCCTCACGGCACATGATAGACGAAGCGAGTTTTGAGATAAACGGGAAGATAATGATGTAGGAAATACCGATGAGCAGGATAAGTCTGCAAATATAAACTACAACATTTTTAAGGAAGTACATTGAGAAGACTTTAAGCTTAAATCTCTCCCAAGGGGAAACCTTTCCTTCATAGTCTACCTTAATTTTATTTTTGGTATTCTTAGTGACTACGGGAGCACTTTTTACGTTATTAGCATCCATTTATGTGCACCTCCTTATGCGTCACGCTTCTGATAGAAGACGTATGCTGAAATAATACCTGCCACTGCCGCAAGAAGGAGCATTACCAAGAGGAAGTACATCCAAGACATTGCGGAAGCGAGCGTTGTACCGTTCGCACCGTTGTATACGGTACTGATATACGACATCACACTGTTATCGGAGCTTGTAAGTGCGTCAATTACGGTATATATAGCATTTACAAGTATCATCGGGCTGATCATCGGGAAGGTGATCTTCCAGAAAGTTTCCCATGCGGTCGCGCCGTCAATCTGGCAAGATTCGTATATTGCCGGGGAAATCGACTGAAGACCCGCAAGGAAGATAAGCATCTGTACACCGGAACGGTTTACGATGTTGAAAATATCGTTAACGAGTTCAACAACATATTCAACGAGCCCGGAACCGACCTTCATGTTTTCGAAAAGACGTTCAACGTCCACAACATTTACGATCTGCGAAACTGTGCTTTGTCCTGTACCTGTATCAATCTGCGAACCGGTATTTCCCATACTTGACTGAAGTATATTCGCGGAGTCGATGTCACTCATAAGACCGGTACTGATGATAACGGGAATAAAGAAGATCGCACGGAAGAAGCCGCGGCCTGCCATATCCTGGTTCAGGAGAATCGCCATAAACAGCGAGAAAATAACGATTGCGGGAATATCGAAAATGATCTGCTTTACGCCGGATATAAGCTGCTGAACGAACGAGGCGTCAACAAACAGTGCTTCGGTGTAGTTATCAAAGCCAACGGGTACGAGTTCGTACCCGCCGCCTTTGACGGAGTTCATTTCGTGGAAGCTGTAGTTTATGGACTGATAGATCATCGGAATATAAATGATAAGCAAACCGAGGATGAAAGGAAGCACGAACCAATAGCCCACGCGAGCCTTTTTCTTGTCCAAAGAAACTATTTTACGCTTTTTGGGAGCCGACTCGACTTTGACCTTAGTCTTTTTTGTTTCTGTTTTCATTGTCAAACTCCTCTCTTAATATTTTACTACCGAGAATGCATCGATAGTATAGGTTACGCCGTCACACTCAACTGTTACCGCGAAACGGTTGTAGTTAAGGATGAAGTTCGTACCGTCTTCGTAAGTTACATGAACGATGGAACCGTCTGTTACAGCATACTTGGAAACCGTTTCCTTTTCAGGCTCAACATCTTCGCCGGGTTTATGATCGGGTTCAACGACTTCGTCGCCGTCGGTTTCGCCGTCTTCTGTCTCATCTTCAACAGGAGTGAGTTCATAAAGAGCGATTGCCGCGTCATAATCTGCATAGAAGGGCTCGATGTTAGAGATTGCGGTAACTGCAATTGCGGAAACCGTATTCTTATTTGCAATGATTTCTGCGTTTGCGCCGTCAGTGATTTCAACTTTACGTTCAGCGAGAGCAACTGTTGCTTCGATTTCGTCAGCGAGATCCTGCATAACGGTCTTATAAGTTCTGATCTTTTCAAGCGCTGTTGTCACAGCGGTTTCAGCCTTTTCGATAGCGGCTGTTGCATTTTCAACGGCTGTTTCTGCCTCTGCAAGAGCTTCCTTTGCTGCGGAAGCGGCATCCTTAAGGGCTGCGTAAGCTTCCTCGTCGGAAGTATCGCCGGCTTTAAGAGCTGCCTGAGCTTCCTCGTTAGCGGTTGTAGCGGTTTCGAGAGCTACATTTGCATCTTCGAGTGCCTGTTCAGCTGCGGGAATTGCGGCTTCAAGCTCAGGGATGCTTGCTACGAGTTCTTTGAACGCAATCTTGCTGGAATCAACTTTTTCGAGGAGCTTATTGATGGTATCGATAAGCGCTGCGGAATCCTCAAGAGCCGTAAGCTTTTCAGCTTCAAGAGCTTCAGCTTCCTTGCGAGCTGCAAGAGCTGCTGCCGCTTCTTCCTTTTCCTTCTGGATTCTGTCTGCTTCTTCCTTAGCAGCAGCTTCTTCCTCAGCCTGGATTCTGTCAGCCTCAAGTTCGTCATCATCGGGAATGCGCTCGCCATTAAGGAGCTCGTGTTCAACAATGAGCTGAGTCTGGAGATCTTTCAGCATATCGTTAAGGTAGGTGTAATATTCAACCATATCATCGAACCAGATATCGTATCTGATGGAGTAATAGGAGTTGAGTTTTTCATCTTCCTTAAGAGCAGATGTGTTCTGATATGCAAGCGTGAAGTAGAGGTAAGTACCCGTTTCGATGGACTTCAGAATTGCAGTTTCGATGTCACCTTCTTCGTTCGCGGGAGTACCTGCCGCCTGGATGTAACCATGGAGGACGATACCCGTAAACGGAACGGAATAGGACGCATTGAAGAACTGGCTGGAGTCGAGGTTCATGTTGACGATATGATCGACATACTTGTAAGTATAAGCGTTACCGCCGTCAACCATTACCTGATTGTAATCCTGGGAGATCTGTTCGAGGAGCTCGATCGTGAAGAGCTTACTGTCCTCACGGTTGTAAGGATCGTCCTCATCAAAGTCCGAGTTAAGGTCTGTACCGAGAGTCGAAACGGAAATTCCCGTGGGATTGTACTGCTTATAGTTCTCATTGAACTTCTCATAGAAGTGAGTGAATACCGAGGGAGAAATCGCGATTTCGAAGTTTCTCGAATAGGACTGAGTCATAGCGTCATAGTAACGCTTGGAGGTGTAACGGTCGTCGATAGTCTTGACTGCGTGCTTTCTGTATGTGAAGCCGTCAAACGCCTTGTTGTTAGCAGCATAGCAGAAGTCAAAGTCGGGGAAAATCCCAAGATTCTTATCGGCAGCATAAGCAACCAAAGTCTCAAAGCCTTCCGCACCGCCGACTGCTTTTTCCCATTTAAGCTTATAAGGAACGGTCGAATCGGAGAGACCTCCGTTTGCGAAGCCCGTAAGCTTGAAGTTTACGTTGTCAACGCCTGCCGCAACGAGTTCTTCGTACATCGTTTGGATGTTTTCGAAACTTGTAAGCGGAGTATCAACGGTTACGGGAATCGAAAGGATCTTTTCCGTTGTTTCCATTGTACCGAGAACTTCGATATAAAGCGGAATGTTTTCGGTTACTTCGGAGTTTGTGATTCTTGTGAGAATGCCCTGAGCTTCGAGGTACTCACGGTATGCCTTAGCCATACCGAAGTAAGTGGGAGCGTAGGTGTTTTCAAGTCCCGCATCCTCTGCCATCTGCTCATCATCAAGCATGATGTACTTAATACGGTAGCTGTCTACGTATTTTCTGGAGGATTCAACACGCCATGTAGTGTTGGAGGCTGCGGAAATTGCTTCGGAAAGGTTATACTCATCGGAAGGACGCGGGCAGAAGGACGCGTAAATTGCCGCATACTTGTGGAGCGTACCGCCGTTTTCGTATTTGATTGTTGCGAGAGAGTCACCTTCGGTGATGATTGCTACGTAGCCCTTGTTCTCGTGAACATCGACTGTTTCGGTAGAGGTTTCGATAACGGGCGCAACTTCGATCGTTTCGCCTGTTTCCTCATCTGTTGTTGTGTAGCCTTCTTCAACAACAGTTTCTGTGGTATAGGTCTTTGTATAGTCAAGAGTCTGAACGGCACCCCAAACGGGAACGGTCAAAACTTCCTGATGCTCACCTGTGATTTCCTGGTAAGCATAGTCCGAGCCGTACATCTGACCGGTACGGTTCCAGGTTATGCCTGCAAGATCGGAAGCGGTGAACAAAGCGCCTGCGCCGTCGGGCATGAAGGTATAACCTTCGTTTTCGGAGCTGATAGCGCCCATATAAGGAAGAACTGTTACGCTGAGCAGAGAGTATGCGGTGTCATCATAACGGATACCGTTTGCTGCAAGGCGAGCGGTAAGTCCTTCAGAATCGATCGTGTACTCAAGTGCGAGACGGAAGAGCGGCGGTGCGGAATCGCTGCCTTCATACTCTGTCAACGCATGGTCTTCATCGAGAGTTTCGTAAGTATAGTCGGGACAGTAAGCCTTGATAACGGATTCACACCAGTTAAGCTCATAGTCAGATGACTTAGAGTCATAAACATAAACTGCCATTCTGTTTGTGATAGGGTACTTAGCCTTCATCTCCGCGATTGCACGCTCGGACTTGGTTTCGTCGTTCGGGTCCATCAAAACGTAGAAGTTTGCAAGTCTGTCATGAGAATATTCGTTATCGATCTTATCGAGAATAAGGGTTTCAAGACGTTCCTTCTGGATCATTCTCGGTACGAGACGTCTTGCTTCCTGACGACCCATCGTATATTCAACACGGATACCGTTTTTGATATTTTTTACGATGATCTGATCTCTTTCGGATGCTTCTGTATAGCTATACATTTCTTTTACTGTACCGTCGCTGTCCTCATACTCAACAAACAGCTGAGAAAGGAGCTTAGCCTTGATAGTATCTGCGTTAGCGGCGGTAGAGGAACCCGAATCATAGGGGTTCGAGAAAAGAATCTGACCGGTTGCGATCTTCTGGAACGCAACTTCACCGGTATAGGTATCGCAGTAGAGGTTATAGCCGTCCTGAGACTTCATAAGAGTCATCGTTTCGAGCTTTGCAAGCTGCGATTCCATTCCCGTCGTAAGATATTCATACGCCGGGGTTGCAGCGCTTGCCGTAAGCAACGAACCTATGCCTACGGAAGTAACAACCATAAGAACGGTCAAGAGCGCTGATATTAATCTAATAGATTTTCTCATATTTTTATTTTCCTCCTAACCGTTTATGTACGATATGTCAACTCGACTATGATACTTGATATGAAGCTTACCATTCTTGCAACAAGGCTCGTAAAGAGGACTGCGACGAAGATGATAAACGCCATTGCCACGATAGTACCGAGAGTCGTTGTGACATTTTTGAGAAGGGAATAGTCATGTGTAACCATCATTCCGAAGAATATAAGCATACCTGCCCATGCCCATGCGATGCCTACGAGAAGCGTAATAAGCTGTCCTTCGTTTTCAGCAAGGATATTGGAGAAAATTACGGACGGGATTACGAGCATCGGGAGAGGGAGCAAGCTGTACGTAGTTGCGATAAAGATATCCTTAAAGGATCCTTCGCCGTCGAACAGCGTTGTAAGGCACCAGTTAGCTACTACCCAAAGGATAAGCGGAACAGCAACGGACGCGATCTGCGCGAAAATGTTCATAAAGTTTCCGGTGGGGTTAAAGATATAGCCTGTACCTACGGACTGATAGAAGAATGCGACGATCGTTACGATTATATAAACGATACCCGCACGAACCGAACCTCTCTGCTCATGCTTGAGGTCCCAGAATCCGTCAAACGGATGGAAGATAAGATGGAAGCCGTAAAGGAGTTCTTCCTTAAAGCTTTTCTTACCGACTTTAAGTGCCGTTGCCTTATTTACCTTATCCGCGTACTTGAAGAACTTGGAAAGAGCAACGCAAATAACGACAACTATTATCGGGATAGTCCAAATCCACTTAGCGACCCATTCTTTACGAACTTCGCGGAAAGCGTCGGAGTAACCTTCGGTGTTGTACGCGTACTTGTAGTACTCCATAGAGGTTTCGTACTCAGCCTCGCGATAGAGAGCATCACCGATACCGATATAAGCGGTATCGAAGTTACTGTTGCGCTGGAGGATTGACGTCCAGTCGTCAACCGCAACATCATAAATTCTGTTGTTCTGATGGCTGAGGGCTTCTATAAGCAGATTGCCGTAAGCCGTTCTCTTATAAACGGTGAAGCAGTCCTTCGATTTATCGAGAATGAGGATGTCATCACCGCTGTAAGCGATAGCTTCGATATTGTAAATGTTACCGAGCTGTTCACCTGTGTCACCGAAGATGAAGAGGAGATTACCGTACTTATCATACGTATATGTTTTACTTCTCTTTTCGTCGATGATAGACCATGTTCCTTCCGGACCTACAGCAACGTCGATGATCTTAGACGCGCCGGAGATCGAGGAAGTGGAAGAATTGGAGACTTTTACTTCACCGGACGGAGGCCAGAAGCCGTTACGGCCCATAACGTCGTAACCGGTGGAATTAAGCTTTTTAACGGGAGCGTAGTCACCGTCTGTGGAACGCGAGTTAATCGCGCTCTGCTGAACATCTTCATCGATGGAGGAGGTTGTTACATAGATAAAACCATCTTCGTCGATTGTAATGTTGTTAAATTCGGTGGATACGTATTCTTCAGAGGATTCTCTCTGTTCTTCTGTCTGGATTTCACGCCAAATTCTTTCCCATACGCCGATGGAAACCTTCTGAGCGCCGATAAATCCGGAGAAGTTTGCTTCATCGTCCATAACGATGATACCCTGATAAGTTGTGGAAGAAACAACGAAGAGTCTTCCGTAGTTATCAACCGCCACCGCTACCGGCTTGTAAAGGGAACCTTCTACAAAGTAAGCGGAGACAGGTTTCGGTACGATTTTTACATAATTACCGTCAAGGTCGAACATAACAATACGGTTATTGTTAGTATCACAGACGTAAATGTATTCATCCGTAATTGCAACGCCGGAGGGATTTGAGAAGCTATCCCAAACGCCGTGCTCATTAAGGAAAGTTGAAATTTCGAACTTCAGCTTGTAATAACGGTCTGTTACGATGACACGCTCGTGCTCAGCATCCACGATGTAGACATTACCTTCGGAGTCAACCTCAAGGTCTCTCGGATCATCGATCGGAACTGTGAGACCGATATAATCGGAGTCTACGATTCTGTCCGGTACATATGCATCGGGAGATTTAAGAGCGAAGCCTTCATACGAATAGGTATACGTCGTATACGCTGCAGCACTGACCGTTGTAGCAAGGATCACAGCTGTCATTACAATCAGAAGCAAGGAAAAAAGTTTTCTTTTCATGTTGGGCTTTCCTCCTTAGTCCTTCATTCCGCTCGAACCCATCGTTTCGATGATGTTACTCTGGGAAATAACGAATACGATAATCGGTACCATCATCATGATGACGGTAGAAGCCGCAGCCGCACCTGCTCGAGCGATACCGCCGGCAGTGATCTGCGAAATTGCGTAGTTAAGAGTTTTAAGCTGTTCGGAGTAGATGTAGATGGAAGAACCGGAGTTCCAGAGTCCCTGGAAGGAGTAGATGATAAGCGTGAGCCACGCCGGCTTAACCATCGGCATTGCGATTACCCAGAATGCATAGAACTCGGATGCGCCGTCAAGACGGGCACTTTCGAGAACCGCATCGGATACGTTTGTCTCCATGAACTGCTTCATGAGATAAAGGCCGAGCGTTGTTGAGAACGCGGGAACGATAACTGCAAGGTAGGTATCGACCCAGCCGAGGAGCGACATCGTGATGAACGTTGCGATACCCGTAACCGTGGACGTAAACATAAGGGATTTAACAACGAGGTTAAAGAGAAAGTCACGTCCGGGGTACTTCAGCTTTGCAAGCGAGTAAGCTGCAAGAGAAGCGAACAAAAGGTTACCGAAAGTACCTACAACAGAGATAAACACGGTGTTGAATATGTATCTCGAGAACGGAACCCAAGAGTCGGACATCAAAGAGAAAAGGTCGGAGAAGTTCTTGAGGGTCGGGGAGATAACGTAGAAGCGAGGCGGGAACATCCAAAGCTCGTCAAGCGGCTTAAGAGCCTGAAGAATGACGTAGAGCATAGGGAGGAACATAAACACGCCCATAATTGTAAGGAATACTGTGATTCCGAGGTCGCCTCCAACGGAACGGTTGAGGACAACTTTATGGTTTCTTGTTCTTAATCTTTTAGCCATCTTATTGTCCTACCTTTGAGAGAAGTTTCTGGACGAGCATATTCGCTCCGACCATCATTGCGAAGAGCAGAACCGCGATTGCGGAAGCGTAACCTGTTTCCCAACGGGTTCCGCCGTAGTCATCGAGATGATGCGTAATTGTCCAGCAGCAGTAATCTACCGACGGGAAGCCGGCGAGGGCGGTAACAATACCGCCGAAGCCGAACGAACCTGTGATTGCCATAACCGCACCGAACATAAGCTGCGGTTTCATTGAAGGAAGGGTTACATACCAAAGTTCCTGCCAACGGTTTTTGATGCCGTCAACGGCGCCTGCCTCATAAAGAGACTTGTCAACGCCCTGAAGACCTGCAATGAAGGAAAGGAACGAAGTACCGAGCGAAGTCCACAGCGCAACGACTATACACAGCGGCATACAGTATGTTGCATCGTAGAACCACAGTACAGGCTGGTCGATGATACCCCAGTTAAGGAGCCAACCGTTTACCCAACCGTACGCGTCACTTGAGAAGAGCGTACCCCAAATAAGATATACGTTACCACCGATGGAGGGAGCGTAGAATATAAGTGTTACGATAGCTCTGATCTTAGGCGGAAGTTCGTTGATGAACCACGCGATGAACAGAGAGAGGAAGTAGGACGTAGGTCCTGTTACAACTGCGAAGATGAGGGTGTTCTTTACAGCCGTGATAAAAATATCGTCATCAAGGAAGAGTCGGATATAGTTATCAAGGAAAATGAACTTCGGCATCTGAAGCATATTGAACGAAGTAAGGCTCAGGAAGATGGAGAGCACAACCGGAATAACCGTGAACACGAAGAACAGGATCATAAACGGAGCAACCATGAGGTACGCCGTTTTGTTATTCTTCATTTCGTGCCATGTCCACTGAGCTCTTGTCATATCCTTACGCGATACCGCATGCTGTTCCTGTACAGCAGCAGTTTCATTTTTGTTTGACATGAGCGTTTCTCCTTATATAGATTTTTAACGTTAACCGAAATTCGGATCTTATTAATAAATGTAAGAATTGAGTGCTGCAACCGCGTCATCGATGTAATCAGCAACACCGCCGAAAAGATCTTCGTTTGTGTTTCTGAGGGAAGCGGATACTGCCGCAAGAGCCGCATACTCGGTAGCACCGGACGTACCGATGAGCGCTGTTTCAATTGCGGAATTCAACTCAAGAATCTGATTAGCGTATTTTTCTTTATCGGCATCCTTGAAGTCGTCAATAAGTTCTCTTGCCTGACGGATTCTCTTCTCGGCAAGGTTTTCACCGATTTCAAGCGTTTCGAGGTTAAATTCTTCACGCTTACGGGAGAATTCCTTGTTTATTATATTAATGTAACTGAGAAGCGACTCTGCCGGGTTTGCGTTATTGTTATACGCGTCCTTGAACGCGAAGTCTGTGTAACGGCCGATGATATAAGAACCGGGGTAGTTCGGAACCGCCGTAAGAGCATCAAACTGTGTACGGAGTTCGTTATATTCTTCAGATGTCCAAGAAAGTTCTTCGAGAGCTTCGATATTAGCCGTCGGGTTCATACCCGCATCACCGAGGACTGCAACGAGTTCGTTACTGTATGCTGCCTGGAATTCGGCATCTGTGTACCAATCGATGAAGTCCCAAGCGTTTTCTTTATGCTTACTGCCTTCCATAATAACAACGCCGACAACGGACGAAACAGCCGTATTGTTGATCGTTCCGTCTTCCTGAGGCATGCCGGGGATCGTAGTGAAGCCCCAGAGACCTGCGATTTCCGTTGCGAATACAACGAGCTGGTTATAAGCGGTGTAGCTTGAAATAGCTATCGGAATTTCACCCGTTCTGAAGCGATTCGCAAAGTCGTAGGAATACGGCAACGAGTACATCGTGAACATATTACACATCATTTCGAACGCCTCAAGCGAAAGGTTATTATCGAGGTTGACTCTCATACCGTTATCGGCGTAGAGCTCGCCGCCCATCTGGTAGAGATATGTGAGATAGTCGGCAGTAAGACCGACTTCCATGTTGTTGTACTGAAGTACGGGGATCATCGCGAGAACATCGTCCCAAGTTTCGGGAACTTCAAGTCCGAGGTCGGAAAGGATGTCCTTGCGGTAGAAGAGCATCGGGAACGTCTGCGTTTCGGGGATCGCGAAAGTCTCGCCGTAAAGCGTGAGCGGGATTGTAGCCGCATCGGAGAATCTCGCGGTTACTTCCTCGAACGTATCGAAGAAGATTTCCCAGTTATCAGCGCCGTCCGCACCGCATTCGTCGCAGTGATAGTCGCCGCCATCAACATACTTGAGAGTTTCCTTACCGTGTTCTTTACAATTCTTACAAAGCTTATCGTTCAAGCCCTGAAGTGCTCCTCGGATCGCATAGTTGATAACGTCACCATCGCCGGTAAAGAGCGAAACGTCAGGTCCGACGCCCGCAAGAACGGAAGGAAGAAGCGTTCCGCCCGCAACGAGCTTCAAGTTAACAGCCACGCCGCTCTTGGGAGTGAAATTGTTATCTATAAGGTTACGAATGATCTGTGCCTGGTCACGTCCGGTTACAACCCAAACGTCAACGGAGTTTGTTTCGTCAACTTCAACGGTAGAGCCGAGGGAGTTATAGTCGGTGTAGAAGCTTCCGATGAAAGAGCGAATCTCAAACCAGATCGCCTTGAAGAATCCGGCCTCTGCCTTGGGAAGCTCTGCGGAAGCAGGCTGGACGCAAAGATAGTCAATCTCAAGCGGCTGACTGGTAACAGTGTTAATCCAAGTACCGAGCGTACCGACATAAGATTTAAGGTTGGAAAGGTTCGATGCGATTTCGTCCTCATCGGAAGCCATTTTTTCAATAAGTCTCTGAACTTCGGAAAGTGTAGCAGTGTTTTCACCTGCGACGCCGTTCATGGATTCGAGCTGATTGATGATGGTTTCAAGGTTTCTTGCTTCGAGAACGAGATCCTTGATCGTACCGGGGATTACTCTTGAGAAGCCGTAGTCACGGTAAGAGTCGGGGTTTGTACCTGTGAGCTTTAATATGGAAAGATAAGCATCATTGATAACCTCAAGCGTGTCGCTTACGTCACGAACGATCGTGCCGAGCTCGCCGAGAGTTACTTCAAGTCGGATTGTGTGCTTGCCTTTTGTAAGGTAGAACTGATAGGGTTCATCGCCTTCTTCGTCCTCACCGAATCTCTTGGACTGCCAAGAGTTCGAGTAAGCGAACTGCAAATAGTTGCATTCTTCAAACGGGATTTCTCCGTCGATATACAAGCGTCTTGATACATACATGCCGGAAAGCTCGGACTGTTTGAATCTTGCCGCGATCGTATAAAGGCCGTCCGCAGGAACTTCAATATCATATTCGATCCACTGGCCGACCTGCTGCCATTTATCGGAGCCGATGGTGTTCAGCTTGATAAGAACCGGATCCTGAGGATCGGTGATAGCCGACGTTCTGTCGTAGATGGGGTAGATCGTCTGGTGCGAAGTAGCGCTTGTGAACTCGGCATCAACCTTTATGGGGTCTGCAACCGCTTCCTTGTAGCCGTTTGCCGCATACTGAGCTTTTACTTCTTCGTAAGTAAGAAGTTCTTCATAAGGATAAAGTCTGATGGACTTGATCACAACAGGCTCTCTTACTGCTTCGAGCGCGATCGTGTTTTCGCCTTCCTCAAAGTAGAATTCGAAAGGATCGGAATAATATCCGTTACTGTCGATGAAGCTTGTCGTTACCCATTCGGGATCCTCATACGTTTCGGGGCGGATGTCGTTTCCGTTAATATCGGAAAGGAAAACGTTGTTGCCGTCCTCGTCCTTTTCGTATTCGTTTCTCCAAATTTTCGTCAGAGCAAGGTATCTTGCTTCCGAGAAGGGGACTTCATCATTGATGTAGAACATACGCTCGATGGAGTTTGCCTTGTTACTGATCGGGTAATAAACAACCTCGATTGCGTATTTTCCGGTTTCGGGAACGGTAACGTTCCAAGTAACCTTACCGGAATCGGGAACATAAAGCGAATCGCCTTTCATTCCTTCATAATCGGTGTACACCTCAACAGCCGCATCGGTCATTTCTTTGTTGAAAACCGAAGCGTCAACGGTGACTTCTTTTGTAGCACGCACCGCGTCCGTGTGCTTGTTGCAGTATTCAAGATAAGTGATGGCATTGAGTGCCGCACTGATCTCTGCGAGCTGCTTACGAGACGATGTGCTTTCTGTTTCGCTTGTCTCAGTTTCCGCATCCGCCGCCATAACAGGCATCGCAAATGTGCCTGCGACGGTCAAGATCGCAAGAAAAAGAGCCATGAGCTTTTGAAGCTTTGTTCTGTTCATAGAACTTCCTCCTACCTTGGTTTGGCGTCATCCCGACTTGCGGCTTCAGCTCACGAAAGGCCGTAAGCCATAGGGGACAATCGCTGTTTTCGCCTTGCGGCGTTCAAAAAAGCGCCTTTATCGGTGGGCGAAACACCGTTTGATTGTTGACCTCGCTACCGCTTCCGACAAAGCAGACGAGTCGCGTCAAAATTTCATAACAATATATTATCATACGCGAAAAAATCTGTCAAGCATTCATAAATCAATGTGAAAGCCAAATGAACGAACCGTGACAGCCTTAAAAACGATTGTTTTCACTTCAAATATATTATAATAAACAAGTTTAATTATCTCAAAAATCCACTTCTGTTTTTTGCGAATCAATCGCGTAAATTAAATTCACTTCATGCTCTCGCCATGCCCACAATATAGTGATTTCGCCCTCCGATTCACCACATTTTGTAGTGAATCGAACGTTTGTAATTCATGAGAGTAAATCAAAATCACCTTGGCGCAATCCCCGGCATTGTTCTTCGAACACTTGTTTACGTTCAAATATTCTTAACATTTTCGTCGCCATACACAAATTAAGCCTCAAAAATTCTACGCTTGCGCGTTTTGCACAAAATTTTGCATTTTGCTTCCAAACGCACGCCTTAATTTGAATTTTTGAGGCTTATTTGTAAATTTATGTATATTTTCGGCGTAGATCACATCAGTTCCGGTTCATTATCTTGAACACGCGCATCGGCTTGCCAAGCTGACGGCATTTCCGCACCACGTACTGAGTTCCCGTTGAAAATCCGTCCCAAAACGCAAGCACAAAATCCGCGTACTCAATGATGAGATCATTCCTGACAAGCGGCGCAGCTTTTCCGTAGAGTTCGTACTCAGGCAAGAATTCAGTGAGCTTTATTCCGTTCGCAAGGGCATACCGCCTGGCGCAGGTGTCAACTCCTCTTGCGCCGCCCGAAACGATCTCGTCCGTATTCGCAGGCAAATAGTCCTCTAACTTTATTCCCGTTATACCTCTCGACCCGATAACAGCAACCTTCATCTCGCCCTCCGTTAAATTTTCGTTTCACATTTACTATTGTATCACAATTACAAGAAAATGGAAGCGATTTTTGAAATTTTTCCGAAAAAATGTTCGTTTGTCATATTCAAGCCGCAAGCCGCGTAAATATAAGGTAAAAACTTCGACTGAAACGAGGTCAACCAATGAAAACAACAAAAATCGAACGTGACATACGATTAACGCACGACTGCGTAGGCGAATTTACGATTCCGGACTATCTTCCGGAAGTCGAAAAGCTCCTTTCCGCGGAATGCTCGGTAGCTTCGGACGGATTGTACTTGAAGTCCTCCGGCGCATCCGGCATCACGGCGGAGGAAAGCGGTGAAGTTGCTTTTGAAGTCGTGTGGCAAGGAGGAAACGACGCAGCGCCGACGGGCGCGGTCTTTCGTTGTGATTACGACAACGCCGCCGCGCTCGGCAATTTTTCAAAAAGCACTCCGCCGCACTGCCGCTCCGTCACCACCGTCGAAAGTGTGTTCTGTCGAGTGACGGCGCCGCGAAAACTCTCGCTTCGCGCAAGGCTTTCAAGCCGCATCGTCGCCGCCTCGGAAACTCCCGTCACGCCACCCAAGGAATGCATGTCCGAGAGCGTCGAAGTGCTCACGGAAGAAATAAGCTCCGCCGTTTCCGTGTCCGGCGCGTCTCGCGATCTTTACACGAGCGTCGAGCTTCCCTCCGTCGCCTCTCCGCTTTACTGCCGCGGCGGAATCAGAGTTAACACCTGCTCCCCGTCCTCGCCGTCCGAGTGCCGATTGACGGGAGAGATAATTTTGACTTGCTTTTTTGTTGAAAACAAGCTCATCCGAGCAGAATTTGCGTCGATTCCGTTTGACGAAACCGTCGCTTTGGACCTTCCCGATGACATAAACTTTGAGCTTGCGGACTGCTGTCGCGGCTTCGGAAACGTCACGTCCGTTACGGTTCGAGAGGGGGACGCCGCCACAGTCGCAGACGTGACGTACGATCTTTTCACCGAAGTGCTGTTTTCCGTTTCGGGTAAAGCGGTGCTTGACGCATTCAGCACCGTCTCTCCGTCGGAAGCGGAGTATGACGAGCTGTGCTATTCCGCCGTCATCGCCGCCGCTTCCGCTTCCGTGTCCGTGAACGAAGCTGCCGCCGTTTCGCGGACAGGACGTGCAGAACTTCTGACAGGCTCCGCCGCGGTAGAAACAGTCAAAGCGGAGGGCTGCAAGCTTCGCATAACGGGATCTCTGACGGGAACGGCTCTGATCTACGCCGACGGCGAGCGCGAAAACGTGCCGTACAGTGTGCCGTGGAGCTGTGAGATGCCCGTCTCCGAGGATTGCGCGGATTGTTCCTCGTGCGATTACATCGCAAACGTATCGGTTTTGTCCGTTTCGGGACGCGCGGACGGTGAGCTGACCGTTTCGGCAGAGCTGTTCGTGTCCGTCTCCGCGACTGCGCCAAAGCGTCTGCCTGTGATCAGCGCACTGAACATCAGCGAAAGTTCCCATGCCACAGAACACTGCATCCACGTTTGCTACCCGTCCGCAAGCGAAACGACATGGGACCTCGCCAAACGCTTCCACGTCCCGGTTTTGAAGGTCACATCCCGATCGAACACGGACGAAAACGGCGCGCCGCGCCGCGTTATAGTCATCTGAAAAGCAAAAGCCGCTCGAAATTCGAGCGGCTTTTTTTCATGTGGTTGTTCGGTTGTCTCCGAGACAGGCGGCGCCGATGATACCGGCATCTCCTCCGAGTGTCGCGGTGACAAGCTTCGTATACATCGACTTCGGCTGATTGCGATTGTATATCATATCGGGAAAAATCAGCCTGTTAAGCGGATCCATCAGCTTTTCGCCGGCACCGGACACTCCGCCACCGATTGCGATCGCCTCTGGCTGAAAAATATTGATGAAATTCGCCAGCATAACGGCGACGTATTTGAAGTAAGAATCCAGCACAGACTTCGCAACCGTGTCGCCCAAGTCTGCGGCATCAAATACAGCCTTAGCTTCCGTAACAGAAGCGGTCAACAAGGTCTTTTCGCCGTTGGCGACAGCCGCTTCGCGTCCCATTCTCGCAAGCGCAGACGCGGAACAGTACGCTTCCGCGCAACCTTTTCGTCCGCATGCACACTTTTCTCCGTCAGCGACGATGACGGTATGCCCGATCTCACCGCCGGCATGGTTGAACGACGGAAGCAACCTTCCGCCCGAAATTATTCCGCCGCCGACACCGGTTCCGAGCGTCACGAGCATAAACTCTTTCATTCCTTTGCCCGAACCGGCAAGCATCTCACCGAGCGCCGCCGCAGACGCATCATTTTCAAGCTTAACAACGCCCTCCTCTGCGCCGATACGCTTTGCGACCTCTGCCGCAAGCGGATAATACTCCATCGGCAAATTGCAAACATAGTCGATCACGCCTTTTTCCGCGTCAACGATGCCCGGCGCACCGATACCGATGCCGTCAAGCTCGCGAAGCGTCAGTTTTTCCTCCGACAAGATGATGTTTACGGCTTTTGCGATCGCGTCCGCAACCGCATCCGCCGATTTTGTCGGTGTCGGTAGCGATATTTTTCTTACTATACTATAATTTTCGTCCACGACCCCTGCCGCGATGTTCGTTCCGCCGAGGTCAATTCCGAGCCTGAACTTCATTCCCCGACTTCCTCGCAGTTTCCCTCGTTCGGAACGGACGCGGACGGCAGATATGTAAGTCCCCACGTTTGAAGCTGAGTGAGTATCGGCAAGAGGCTTCTTCCCGTTTCCGTTAACGAATATTCAACTCGCACGGGCATTTCCGCGTACTGATGGCGCAGTACAAGTCCGTCCTCCTCAAGCTCACGAAGCGAATTGGCAAGCATCGTGTTCGTAACGTGATGTACCTTGCGCTTCAGCTCGTTGTATCTCGTTTCGGGTGCACGCGAGAGCGCACATAGTATCGGAATCTTCCATTTTCCGCCGATAACGGACAATACCGCCGTCAAAGGGCACGCGGACAGCGTAGAGTCCGAGCTGCCGCCGCAGCCTCCGCCGCAGTTTCCCATACAATTTCCGTCACAGCCGTTTTTGCAGGTCGGGCACTCCGAAATGCCGGACGCCGGATCTATAATTACTTTTTTTGCAGTCATAAAAATGATACCTTATAATAAAAATCTGCGTACTTGATATAATTTAAGTACGTGGTATAATAATTGTACCACATAAAATCAACTTAATCAAGAGGTATATATTTTGGAAAAAAGATTTGTTTACGCAGACAATGCGGCAACATCTCCCGTACTGCCCGAAGCATTTGACGCAATGAAGCCTTACCTCACAGAGGTTTGGGGAAATCCGTCAAGTATGTATTCCGTCGGCAGAGAAGCGAAAAAGGGACTTGATGCGGCTCGTGCCGACATCGCTTCCATTCTCGGCGCTTCCGAAAACGAAATCTATTTCACATCCTGCGGTACAGAAGCAGACAACTGGGCGCTCAAGGGCGGTGCGCGCTTTATGCTGAAAAAATACGGCCGCAAGCACATCATCACAAGCAAAATCGAGCATCCCGCGGTGCTCAATTCCTGTCGCGCGCTCGAATCAGAGGGATTCAGAGTCAGCTACGTTAACGTAACATCCGAGGGCATAATCGACATGGACGAGCTTGCAAGCGTGCTTGATTCCGACACTGCGATCCTCGCGGTAATGTACGCGAACAACGAGATCGGTACGATCCAGCCCGTAGCAGATCTTGCAAAGCTCGCTCACGACAAAGGTGCACTGTTCTTCACCGACGCCGTACAAGCTGTCGGCGCAATTCCCGTAAACTGCCATGAGATCGGAGCGGATATGCTCAGCTTCTCAGGTCATAAATTCGGAGCCCCCAAAGGCGTGGGCGGTCTCTACATCCGTCGCGGACTCAAAATCGGCAAATATATTGACGGTGGCGGTCAGGAACGTCTGATGAGAAGCGGCACGGAAAACGTAGCCGGCATCGTTGCAATGGCGAAAGCTCTCACAATCGCTTCCGAACAGCTTCCCGATATGGCTCGCATCTCCGCAATGCGTGACAGACTTGCAAATTACATCACCGAAAACATCCCCTACACGATCTACAACGGCTCGAAGGAACACCGTCTGCCCGGCAACCTGAACATCAGCTTTGAGTTCATCGAGGGCGAAAGTCTCCTGCTCCTACTTGACATGGACGGCATCTGCATCTCAACAGGCTCCGCCTGCTCCTCGAATTCGCTCGAACCCTCGCATGTTCTTCTCGCGATCGGTCTGCCTGCCGAAAAAGCTCACGGCTCCATGCGCGTGTCCCTTTCGCATCACAATACCGACGAAGATATCGACTACATCATTGAAAAACTCCCCCCCATCGTTGCACGTCTGCGTGCGATGAGCCCCATTTATCCGGGTGATCCCAGAAAGTAAGAAAGGATTTACACTATGCAGTACAGTGAAAAAGTAATGGACCATTTCGCTCATCCGAGAAACGTGGGCGAGATTGAAAACGCGGACGGTGTAGGCACCGTCGGCAACGCTACCTGCGGCGATATTATGCAGATGTTCCTCAAAATCGAAAACGACATCATCGTTGACGTTAAGTTCAAGACATTCGGTTGCGGCGCCGCTATTGCGACATCGTCCATGGCAACCGAGCTTATCAAAGGTTGCTCCATCAAAGAAGCTCTCGCAATGACAAACAAAGCCGTTGTTGAGGCGCTCGGCGGTCTGCCGGCGATAAAAATTCACTGCTCCGTCCTTGCCGAGGAAGCTGTCAAAGCCGCTCTCGCGGACTACTACCGCAAAATCGGCAGAGAGATCGACTTCGACGTTCCCGAAGCCGAGGAAAACGTATGTCACACGCATACTATCCCCGAAGAAGAATAATGAAACGCAAAAAACAGCACCTTTCGGTGCTGTTTTTTTATGATTTTCAGCCTCAGATAAGACTTCTGTAAAGCTCCTCGATCTCCTCAACGGATGTCTCTCTCGGATTGCCGGGACGGCAAGCGTCGTTATAAGCGTCAACGGACATACGGTGGATATCCTCCTCTTTAAGCACACCCTTGAGCGACGAAACGATACCTACGTCCTCGGAAAGCTTACGCACAGCCTCAACTGCTGCTGCGCGGTACTCATCCTGCGTCATTTCGTCAACTCCGACAACTCCCATTGCGCGAGCGATCTCTCGGTATTTTTCTCCCGTAGCCGGCGCGTTATACGCCATAACCGTGGGAAGCAGAACAGCGCACGCCTTGCCGTGAGGCATATCGTAATATGCGGAAAGCGTATGCGCCATGGAATGGTCAACTCCGAGACCTACGTTCGAAAATCCCATTCCGGCAACGTACTGACCGAGCGCCATGCCCTCTCGTCCGTCCGATTCGCCCTTTACCGCACCGCGGAGCGAGCGCGAAATGATCTCTATAGCCTTGAGATGGAACATGTCGGAAAGTTCCCATGCCCCCTTGGTGATATACCCCTCGATTGCGTGAGTCAGCGCGTCCATACCCGTTGCGGCGGTAAGTCCGGCAGGCATTGTGGACATCATATCCGGGTCAACGACTGCAACAACGGGGATGTCGTGCGCATCAACGCAGACAAATTTGCGTTTCTTTTCAACATCGGTTATAACATAGTTGATCGTTACTTCAGCGGCGGTACCTGCCGTTGTCGGAACCGCTATGATCGGAACGCTTGGGTTCTTCGTCGGAGCAACGCCCTCAAGCGAACGAACGTCCTCAAATTCGGGGTTCGCGATTATAATGCCGATAGCCTTTGCCGTGTCCATAGACGAGCCGCCGCCGATAGCGACGATGCAGTCCGCGCCGGATGCCTTGAAAGCAGACACTCCGTTTTGCACGTTTTCGATGGTGGGATTGGCCTTGATGTCCGAATAAACGGTATATTCTATGCCCTCGGCATCAAGGAGATCGGTTACTTTTGCGGACACGCCGAATCTGATAAGATCCGGATCCGACGCAACAAAGGCTTTCTTAAAGCCTCTGCTTTTGATTTCGGCAGGCACTGCTGTAATGGCACCTGCGCCGTGATAGGAGGTCTCGTTAAGCATGAACTTGTTCATAATCTGTTTCCTTTCTTTGCCGTGCGGCGATTATTGTATTTTTTGTTTCGAAAGCACAGACGTTTGTCTTTGCTTTGCGTCCGATTCGAGACGAACCGATCGTATACATATATTGTAACTCACAAAAAGCAAAAAATAAAGAGTCCAAGCGGACTTTTTTCGGAAAAGGGGCAAAAAGAAAGTCTAAATTTTGATAAAAAGCGCCGTTACCACTTGTGCTTTTCAAAAAAAGTATTATAATATCGTAAGAACCAACGAAAAGGAGAACCCCGACTTGAAAAATCGCTCAATGACAGAAGGTCCTCTTCTGAAAAACATCATCATATATACAATCCCGATCATTCTCACAAGCTTGCTTCAGCTTTTGTTTAACGCGGCTGACCTTGTTGTCGTAGGTCGGTTCGGCGCAGACGGTAAGCTCTCCGTTGCCGCTGTCGGAGCAACAGGTGCGCTCACAAACCTCATCGTAAATTTGTTTATGGGACTTTCCATAGGTGCCGGCGTTACAGTCGCTCACGCGCTCGGCGCACACGAGGACGAAAACGTTCATCACACCGTTCACACCGCAATCCCCACAGCCCTTGTCAGCGGCGTTATTCTTACTGTAATCGGAGTGCTCGGTTCGAAGTCCATGCTCACTTTGATGGGCACGCCGGACACGGTGCTTACTCTTTCGACAACGTATATGCGGATATATTTCTCCGGCATCATTTTTATAATGGTGTATAACTTCTGCGCGTCAATTTTGCGTGCGGCCGGAGACACAAAAAGTCCCCTAATATTTCTTTTCATCGCCGGCGTGATCAACGTCGTACTCAATCTTTTCTTCGTTATCAAGCTCGAAATGGACGTTGCCGGCGTCGCGCTCGCAACAACAATATCGCAAGGAGTCTCGGCAGTCCTCGTTGTAATCGCGCTGATGAAGCGAAAGGACGCTTGCCGTCTGAACCTCCGCGAAATGCGTTTTTACAAGCAACCGCTTATAAAGATCGCGCGTCTCGGCTTGCCCGCCGGAATTCAGGGCTCGCTTTTCTCGATCTCAAACGTAATCATTCAGTCCTCTGTCAACTCGTTCGGAGACATTTTTATGTCGGGAAGCGCAGCTGCAGGTAACATCGAAGGCTTCGTTTACGTCTGCCTGAACGCTTTCCATCAAACGGCAGTTAACTTCACGGGTCAAAATTCGGGCGCGCACAAACTCGACCGCGTAAAAAAGACGCTCATTTACTGCTTGATCTGCGTTACCGTTGTCGGCATAGTAACGGGCGTTACCGCATACTGTTTCGGCGAAACGCTGCTCGGAATATACATAACCGATTCCGCGAAAGCGATCGAATACGGTATGATACGTCTTTCCTACATTTGCCTGCCTTATTTCATCTGCGGACTTATGGACGTCACAACGGGCGCACTGCGAGGGCTCGGTGAGTCGATCGGACCGATGCTCATATCGGTGCTCGGTGTGTGCGGCTTGCGAATTGTATGGATATACACTGTCTTCGCTCAGCCTCAATATCATACGCCGCAATGCCTGTTTTTGTCATACATCATTTCCTGGATATTGACCTTTGCAATCCAATTTGTTTTCTTTTTCGTCGTGTTCGAAAAAAGAAAAAAACTCGAAAGCGAGCTGATGTAAACCGAAAACTCTCTGCCTCCCCGGCGGAGAGTTTCTTTTTTGCCCTTGCGACCGCCGAAACGAAAAAATTGTTCACAATTTCGGCGCGAGTGTAAAATCTTTTTGCATTTCAAACTATTTTCAAAAATATCCTTGTGTTTTAATGAAAAATATAGTAATCTATTAAAGTCGGGCTGTTTTTAACCGACAGTTTAATGCGCCGGTTTCAACTTACCGTTTATTTACTTCGGCACATATTCGTGGTATCGTTTTAGCGAGTAAAGAAGCTACGCAACTCTAAAAACCACTTAAAGACAGTCTCCCCCCTAAAAAATTTCAGCAAGTACATTTAAGAAAGGACAAGCAATGATATTCGGAAAGCACATCAACAAATATTACCTGAAATATTCCTACATTCTGCTTATCGGGCTTGCCGCGTTGATCGCCGTTGACTGGTTTCAACTTGAGGTTCCCGAAATCTACAACCTCGTCGTAAACGGAATGAACGACGGCGTTGTTGAATACAACGGTCAAATCGTACCGTTCGATCTTGATTTTCTTCTCGATTCCGTCTGCCGCCCGATGATAACGATCATCCTTGCGATGGTAGTCGGCAGATTCCTTTGGCGAATTTGCTTTTTCGGCTCCGCTATCCTCGTCGAGACGGACATCCGCGGCAAAATGTTCGACCACGCAAAAGAGCTTTCTCAGGAATATTACCAGCAAAACAAGGTCGGAAACTTAATGTCTCTGTTTACCAATGACCTTGAAACGGTTCAGGACTGTTTCGGCTCCGGCGTGCTTATGTTTTTTGATGCTGCGTTCCTCGGAGGTCTTTCGCTCATCAAAATGTGGCGAATGAACACGGTTTTGACCTTGCTCGCCCTCATCCCCGTTACGATACTGCTCATCGGCGGCTTCGTTGTCGGCACAACGATCACAAAGAAATGGGAAAAGCGTCAGGAGGCATTTTCTTCACTCTCCGATTTTGCTCAGGAAAGCTTCTCCGGGATCGCCGTCATAAAAGCTTTTGTCAAGGAAACGA
>CAYWAD010000004.1:0-33904 GCA_964456045.1 uncultured Lachnospiraceae bacterium | reverse complement strand
ATATTTTCGGAACAGACTTTAATTTCGACATTCAGATCCGTCTCGGTGCAGGCGCCTTCGTCTGCGGCGAAGAAACTGCACTTTTAACCTCTATCGAAGGTCATCGCGGTGAACCCAGGCCCCGCCCTCCGTTCCCTGCGGTAAAAGGTCTTTTCGGCAAACCGACCGTTATCAATAACGTCGAAACCTACGCCAACATCCCGCAGATCATTCTCAAGGGCGCGAATTGGTTCGCGTCTATGGGCACCGAAAAATCCAAGGGCACAAAGGTATTTGCGCTCGGCGGTAAGATCAATCACACCGGTCTTGTTGAAATTCCCATGGGAACTCCCCTCCGTACAATCATCGAAGAAATCGGCGGCGGAGTTCCGAACGGAAAGAAGTTCAAAGCAGCTCAGACAGGCGGTCCTTCCGGCGGATGTATCCCCGCGTCCCTCATCGACACCCCCGTTGATTATGATAACCTCATTGCCATCGGCTCCATGATGGGCTCCGGCGGTCTTATCGTCATGGACGAGGACAACTGCATGGTCGATATTGCCAAATTCTTCCTTGAATTTACAGTAAGCGAATCCTGCGGTAAATGTACTCCATGCCGTATCGGTACAAGAAGAATGCTCGACATCCTCACTCGCATAACCGAGGGCAAGGGCGAGGAAGGCGACATTGAAAAGCTCATCGAACTCGGTAATGACATAAAAGCAACTGCACTTTGCGGTCTCGGTCAGACTGCACCGAACCCCGTTCTTTCAACGATCCGCTATTTCCGCGACGAATACGAAGCTCATATCAAGGAAAAGAGATGTCCCGCAGGTGCTTGTAAGGCACTTTCAAGCTTCTCCATTGAACCGGATAAATGTAAGGGTTGCTCGCTTTGTGCTAAGAAATGTCCCGTCGGCGCCATCAGCGGTCAGATCAAGAGTCCGTTTACAATCGACAAGAGCAAATGTATCAAGTGCGGCGTTTGCATTTCAACGTGCAAATTCGGCGCGATTGTGAAAAAGTAATCAAGGGAGGTAATGAAAATGAACAATGTTACACTTACAATAGACGGCATTGAGGTTACCGTCCCCGCGGAATATACCATCCTCGAAGCCGCACGCGAAGCTAATATAAATATCCCGACACTTTGCTATCTCAAGGATGTTCAGCAGATCGGCGCGTGCCGTCTTTGCCTCGTTGAAATAGTAGGCGCAAGATCGCTTCAGGCTGCCTGCGTATCTCCCGTAGGCGAAGGCATGGTCGTACATACAAATACCGAAAAAATCAGAAAATACAGAAAAACGATGCTTGAGCTTCTGCTCTCGAACCATAACCGCGAATGTACGTCCTGCGTCCGTTCCGGCAACTGCGAGCTTCAGGCGCTCTGCCGTGAGTACGGCGTTGAGGGTTATCCTTACGACGGTGCAAAGATCCCGACAAAGTTCGATAACCTCTCCCCCTCGATCGTTCGCGATAACAGCAAATGTATTTCCTGCCGTCGTTGCATCGCAATGTGCAATAACGTGCAGAAAATAGGCGCTATCGGCGTATCTCTCAGAGGTATTGAGACAACAATCGGCGCGGCGTTCGACAGATCCATCGTTGACACACCGTGCGTAAATTGCGGTCAGTGCATTTTGGCTTGTCCCGTAGGCGCTCTCCGCGAAAAGGAAAGCATTGATGATGTTTGGGCGGCTATCAATAATCCCGATAAATATGTTGTTGTACAGCCGGCTCCGGCAGTAAGAGTTACTATCGGTGAAGAATTCGGTTTCCCGATGGGCACCTCCGTAACAGGCAAGCTCGTTACGGCACTTCGCCGTCTCGGTTTCGATAAAGTGTTCGACACAGACTTCGCCGCAGACCTCACGATCATGGAGGAAGGCACCGAGCTTATCAACCGCCTCAATAACGGCGGAACGCTCCCAATGATCACCTCCTGCTCTCCGGGTTGGATCAAATATTGCGAAACCTTCTACCCCGAATTCATCCCGAATCTCTCCTCATGCAAATCTCCTCACGAGATGGAAGGCGCGATCATCAAATCGTACTATGCGGAAAAGATGGGCATAGATCCCAAAGACATTTACGTTGTTTCCGTTATGCCCTGCACCGCAAAGAAGTTCGAAGCACAGCGCGACGAGCTCGGTCACGACGGTATGCAGGATGTTGACGCTGTTCTTACCGTTCGAGAGCTTGCAAGAATGATCAAGACCGCAGGTATCGACTTCAAACGTCTTGCAGACAGCGATTTCGATTCACTTCTCGGAGAATCCACCGGTGCCGGCGTAATCTTCGGCGCAACCGGCGGTGTTATGGAAGCTGCTCTGCGTACGGTTTATGAAGTTGTTACCGGTAAAGAACTTGAAAACGTTGAATTCACAGCCGTTCGCGGCGTTGATGGCATAAAAGAAGCCGAAATCGACCTTAACGGCACCAAGGTAAGCGTAGCTGTTGCACACGGAACGGGTAACGCTTCCGAACTGCTTGAGCTCATCAAAAAGGGCGAGAAAAACTACACGTTCATCGAGATCATGGGATGTCCCGGCGGTTGCGTAACGGGCGGCGGCACACCGATCGTAAGCTCTTGCGAACTTCAGTATGTAAATCCCAAGGTTGAGCGCGCCAAGGGGCTCTACGCAGAGGATGAAGGCAAGGCAAAGAGAAAAT
The DNA here is from genome assembly GCA_964456045.1 of uncultured Lachnospiraceae bacterium. Taxonomy (GTDB): domain Bacteria; phylum Bacillota; class Clostridia; order Oscillospirales; family CAG-272; genus DTU064. Next base: position 31,252 of record CAYWAD010000004.1, on the reverse strand, counting down.
CTCACGAAAATGAAGAACTCAAAAAGCTTTACGCCGAATATCTCGGTGACCCCAACGGTCACAAGGCACACGAACTTCTCCATACTCATTACGTTAAGCGCGAAAAGTATTCGAAGTAAAATTCCCAAACAAACACAAAATACGTCGGATTTCCTTTCGGAAATCCGACGTATTTTTATTATCCTCGTTTTACTGTGCAGGTGAACTTGTTCGCGCCTGTGTAATTGCCGTTTTCGTCCAGCTCGTCCGACGTATAAACAAACGCAGTCATCGCTATTTCTTCAACATCATAGCAACCGTTTCGAAGCGTGATTTTAATCATCACGTTTTTCGTATCATCGTAGCAGGTTTTCTCCGTGATATGACTGTACCATGAATCGTGCGCGTGCGCGACACAATCGTAAAGGTAAAGCTCGAAGTATTCCTCAAGCGCGAATGTGTCTGCCGGGCTGAGTACCGTCGCCGTGGCAGTGCCGCCGTCCTTCAGCCTGACTTCAAATTCAAAGCCGATCTTAGCCGAAGCATCACCGACGTTTGCGTCCCAGCGCTCCGTCCACGTTTCGTCCCAATAAGTGAGCTTTATTTCGCTCTCGTCGGATGCAAGCACCGCAAAATAAGCAACATCGCATATCAAATTTTTCGTTCCGGGATAGGTCCACGTGTCAACCGACCACGCGCTGTCGCTGTCGTTTTCGGGCCATGCGCTCGTGTATTCGGACGTAAGCGAGTACAGTTTGCTCGCGGTTTTGACATATATGCCGACCGGAATCGTCTGTTCGGGCGCGGGTTCGTCCGTCTCGGCAGTTTCCGTTTCGGTTTCCGTCTCGGACGTATAGGCTTCGGCAGTCTCCGTCCACAGCTCGGCATCCGTTGTTACGTCAAAATCAACCGTCAAGTCCGGCTCGGTACCGGAACTTTCGTCATGTTCGCCGCTCGGTCTGCCGTTAATAACGACAAGAGCAATCACCAAAACGGCAAAAACCATCGCCGCAACTGTCAAAATCAACGTGTATGCAGGGCTTTTTTTCTTCATATTCTTCATAAATTATATCCTATCGTTTCCGACGGGCATCAAAAAGAGCTTTTCAAACTCCTCCGCCGTGTTCGTCTGCGGCAAAGCCCACATAACCTTCGCAACAACGGCTTCTGTCGTCAAATCGTATGCTTCCGGTAATTTGTACGTCTTTTTTATCGAAAGTCCGACTTGATAAACAGACATATCGCTTCCCTCGTGCGGCACTTGCGTCGTCATAACGATGCGGACTCCGCCGCGTATGAGCTTTTCGATTTTGTCCGTAAATTCGTCGTTTTCATAGTACGGAATACCTCCCACACCGAAACTTTCGATTATAACCGCGTGATATTTGTCCGCAACGTAATCGAAAACATCCGATCTCATCCCCGGAATAAGCTTAACAACCGTAACGGACGGATCAATTTCCGAATAAAACCGAACCGGCCCCTTAATGTTTTCCTTAATATAATACTTTACCGTTCTGTCGCGCACAAATCCGATTTCGGGGTAATCAATGCTTGAAAACGCATTGAAGCTTTTTGTTCTCGTCTTTCTTGCGCGAGTTGCGGCGATTATTTTTCCGTTGAAAACTATATGCACACCGCAAGCATCATCGTCTGCGGCGTAAGCAAAAGCGCAGGTCAAATTTTCCCTTGCGTCCGTGTCACGGCTTGCGATCGGGATCTGCGCGCCCGTCAAAACGATCGGCTTCGCACTGTTTTGAATGAGATAATGCAGCATCGCGGAGGCGTACGCCATCGTGTCCGTTCCGTGCGTAATCACAAATCCGTCGTAATCATCGTAAACTTCACGAATGTACATCGCAAGCTTCAGCCAATGCTCCGGTTTCATATTTGTGCTGTCGAGATTGTACAGTTGAACCGTCGATATGTTGCAAATTTCGGTCACCTCCGGCACATGATGTAAAAGCTCGTCCGAAGCAAGCGATGGAGTAAGCCCCAAATATCCCATTTCGGAGGCTATCGTGCCACCCGTTGCGATCAAAATTATATTTTTCTTTGATTCATTGTGATTTTCCATTGTTTTTTTCCTTTTGCCGAAGCAATTTCGCTGCAATTTCGTATTCATTAACAATTATATCAAATTACGAAAAATAATCAATAGCAAAAAAATTCAATTTAGGTATTGACAATCGTACTGTTTGATGTTATAATACAATACGCTGATAAAAAAGCTTGCCGCTGTGGCGTAATCGGCAGACGCAGCGGACTTAAAATCCGCCGGAGTAAAATCCGTACCGGTTCAAGTCCGGTCAGCGGCATATTATATATCGCGGAGTGGAGCAGTCTGGTAGCTCGTTGGGCTCATAACCCGAAGGTCGTTGGTTCAAATCCTTCCTCCGCAATAAAAATCCCGAAGCAGTTGCTTCGGGATTTTTCATTTTGATAAAAAGTCGCAAAAAAAGACATCGATTTCAATACGAGCGTATCAAAGGCGATGTCTTTTTGTCTATGCCGGTGGCGGGACTTGAACCCGCACGGTGTCGCCACCAAAGGATTTTGAGTCCTCCTCGTCTGCCAATTCCAACACACCGGCAAATAGCATTTAATATAATAACACATTCTATTCCGTTTTGCAAGAGTCAAACGTCAAAAAAATAAAAAAAGAATCTCGCCGCCCTTGAATCGAATCTTCACAATTGACTCATAATTATCAGTTTTTCGTCAGCAGAGTTTTGCTTGACACAAATCTTACACAATGGTATAATATGTTTATATTAAACTTGCGAGTGTATTTCAATGGCAGAAAATCGGCTTCCCAAGCCGAGTACGCGGGTTCGATTCCCGTCACTCGCTGAAAATACATACGAAAAAGCGACGTTTTTTGATCATTTGTTCACATTTCGTCGCTCTTTTTTCTTGACTTTTTGTGCAATACATATTATACTAAAAGAGTACATAGCGCAATAAACAGTACGAAAGGATCGGTGGCAGCTTGGCATTCAAGGAAGTTTTCAAAAGAGTTGAAAAAAAATACATCCTTTCGGCAGAGCAATACGAAGCGTTGATGCCGTTAATAAATGAATATATGCGCGGAGACGAATACGGCGAAAGTACCATCTGCAACATTTATTACGACACTCCCGATTCCGTGCTCATTCGTCGCTCACTCGACAGACCCGTATACAAAGAAAAACTCCGTTTGCGTACATACGGCGTTCCCAAAGACGAAACAACCGCCTTTGTTGAAATAAAAAAGAAATACAACGGCATTGTCTACAAACGCAGAATAAGCATGAAATACAAGGACGCGATCGATTTCACCTGCAATCACGTCATGCCCGCAAAAGAATCTCAAATTGCTCGCGAAATCATGTGGGTGCTGGACTATTACAAGGGTATCGCCCCCTCAACGCTCCTTACCTACGACAGAACCGCCTATTTCGCCAAGGAAGACCCAAACTTACGCATCACCTTCGACAAAAATCTGTATTGGCGCGATTGGGACGTAGATCTCAGGCTCGGAGTGTACGGCAATTTGATTCTTCCCGAAGGGATGCGTCTCATGGAGGTCAAAATTCCCGATGCAATGCCGCTTTGGCTTGCTCACAAATTCGATGAGCTGAAAATATATCCGTCCTCGTTCAGCAAGTACGGAAAAGCTTATCAAACAAAAATCGAAGCTTAATCAAAAAATAAATTCAAAAAATATGTTTTTCGGAGGATAACTCAATGCTTTCCAACGCTTTCACTTCCGTAATTTCGGGGAATGAAATTACAATCGGTATGTTTCTCGCTTGCGCTCTCACTTCCGTCGTGCTCGGTGCCATCATCGCAATCGTAGCTTCTTTCAAAAACAAGCATTCGAAAAATGTACTTCTTTCGCTTGTTATCATTCCACTTATCGTTCAGGTCATCATCATGATCGTCAACGGAAACATCGGCGTCGGCATTGCTGTTGCAGGTGCGTTCAGCCTCGTTCGTTACCGTTCGTATCCCGGTACCTCGTCCGACATCGTACTCATCTTCCTCGCTATGGCAATCGGCCTCATCACCGGAATGGGCTACATATTCCTCGCGGTACTCTTTGCGGTTATCGTTCTCGTTATATATGTTCTTTTCTCCGTTATCAATCTCGGAAGCACCAAGGGCAGCATCAAGGAGCTTAAAGTAACGATACCCGAAAGCCTCAACTATTCCGACATTTTCGACGATATTTTTGAAAAATACACAAAAAACCACACTCTTTACAGAGTCAAGACAACCAACCTCGGCAGTATGTATCAGCTTTTCTATCGCATTGAGCTGAAAGATGATTCGACCGAAAAGCAAATGATTGACGACATCCGTTGCCGTAACGGTAATCTTGACATTATCTGCGGTATGATCCCCGACTCCGCCGATCTTGAAAGACTTTAATGATTCTAAGGCAGACCGAGTGCGGTCTGCCTTTTGAAATTTTCTATATTTTCAAAGGATTTTCATATGAAAAAAACGATCATTTCAATCATTGCGATATTTTTGGTTCTTGCCGCGGTAGCTTCCGTTTTGGTGATCGCTGACAAGCTCGTTTACGGCGCAGACGGCGAAACCTCCGTATCGCAGGAGACATATTCCTCCTTCGACATTGAATCGCTCGTCATCGGCATCGACGTCGGCTTCGTTACCGTCAACACAAACACCCCCTCCGATTCGTTTTTGGTCAGCACCGTCAGCCACGAGAAGGATTTTTATACCGTGACGGCAGAGGACGGCAAGCTCACGATAAAATCCGCGGAGCTGAGCTGGTACGATCGTGCGGTCTACTCTTCTGCGGCTAAATACGGCATCACCGTAAACATACCGGCTTCGTTTGACGGTGAAATTAAAATCCACACAAAAACCGGCACGATAAGCGCCGAAAATCTTGTTTCGTCTGCAATTTCCGTCTGCACCTCGTCAGGTAACATCATCGTCACCTCACCGAAAGCTCCCATCATCGAAGCGTCAACAAATAACGGTAACATCACCATCGAAAACGCCGAATCAGACTGCGTTACCGTCGAAACTAAAATCGGAAACATCGTTTTTTCCGATTCCGGGAGCTTCATTTCGGCTTTGACCGCCGTAACGCGCAGCGGTAACATAGACGCATCTCTTTGCGGCAAACGCGATGATTACCAACTTACCGCAACGCAAAAAACAGGCGAACACAACGTCGAAAGCGGCGGCGACGGAATCTGCGTCGATCTTTCGACCGACAACGGAAACATAAACGTCTCCTTCGCAAATTGACCCGTTTTTGATAATGAGAATTTTCCCGCAGGTGTATATTAGCTTCACCTGCGGGAATATAATTATCTCAAGAAAAGGCGAAAAATCGCGCAAGATCGTCGAAGGCGCGGTTGCCGTTACGTCGGAGATAAAAATGACAAACAGATTCACTGAAAAAGCCGAACGAACAATACAAAATTCGCTTATGTACGCTTCCGAAATGGGACATAACTACATCGGCTCCGAGCATCTTTTGCTCGCACTTGTGTCGGAACGGGACTGCGCCGCGGCAAAGCTTCTCGAAAGCAGAGGCGTCAACGCGACGGATACGAAAAATACAATCCGACGATATTCCGGAGTCGGCGACAGGACAAAGCTCGACTCGGACGATATGACCTCGAAGTTAAAGAAAATAATCCAAGCCTCGGCACAGATTTCCGAAAGCTGTAGACACAGATACATCGGCACGGAGCATCTTCTGTACGCTCTGCTTTCAGAGCGCGGATGCGTCGGAGTTAAGATTTTGGATGCCGTCGGAGCGGAGCCGGATTCGCTACTTTCGGAAATCGAAGATTTCCTTTCCGATAACGGTCTTCCCTACTCCGTAGACACCTCGCAGGACAGCTCTGTCAGTCACATTTACAGACCGAAGGAAAAGCGCAAAGAAAAGACCGCCATAGCAGGCGCGCCGACGATCTCGCAATACGGGAGGGACATGTGTGCGCTTGCTCGCGACGGCAAACTTGACCCGATCATAGGCAGGGACGGCGAAACGGAAAGGTTAATCGCCATCCTTTCACGCAAAACGAAGAATAATCCCTGTCTCATCGGAGATCCCGGAGTCGGCAAAACTGCCGTTGTCGAGGGGTTAGCCGAACGCATAGTAAACGGCAACGTGCCGGAGATTCTCTCGAACAAGATCATAGTTCTGCTTGATCTCCCCTCCATGGTCGCAGGGGCAAAATATCGCGGAGAATTCGAGGAAAGACTGAAAAATGTTATGTCGGAGGCGGCAAAAAACAACAACATAATCCTTTTCATCGACGAATTGCACACAATAGTAGGCGCAGGTTCGGCGGAAGGCGCAGTCGATGCCGCAAACATTTTGAAACCGGCGCTTGCGCGTGGTGAAATTCGAGTGATCGGCGCAACGACTGCGGAGGAATACAGGAGGAACATCGAACGCGACGCAGCGCTTGAACGTCGCTTCCAAGCCGTAAATGTCAAAGAACCTTCCCCGGACGACGCTATAGCCATACTGAACGGGCTACGCGAAAAATATGAGGCTCATCACCAACTCCGCATTTCGAACGAAGCAATATGTGCCGCTGTCGCGCTTTCGGCAAGGTATATAAACGACCGATTTCTGCCCGACAAAGCGATTGATTTGCTTGATGAAGCGGCAGCAAGACTGCGTATCGCCGCGCAGAAGCCGAGCGAGGAAATGCTCCGCCTTGACGCGGACGTTAAGCGTGCATCCGCAAAAAAAGAAGCCGCGATACGGGCGCAGGATTTTGAAACAGCCGCCTTGTTTCGCGATCAGGAGCAAAAAAGCCGAAAAAAATTCGCAGAAGCGCGCGCAAAACATGACATCAGCGCCTCCGCCGACGCACTCACGCTCACGGAAGCCGACATCGCGGACGTTTTGACCTCGTGGACCGGCATTCCCGTTTCGCGTCTGAAAGCGACGGAAAATCAAGCGCTCATTGCTCTCTCCGACACGCTGAAAAAGCGAGTTATCGGTCAAGATCAAGCGGCGGAGGCGGTGAGTAAGGCTGTCAGGCGCGGTCGCGTCGGATTAAAGGAAGCGAACCGACCGATCGGATCATTTATTTTCCTCGGCCCGACGGGAGTCGGCAAAACCGAGCTGTCTCGAGCGCTTGCGGACGTGATGTTCGGCAGCGAAAGCTCAATGCTGCGACTCGATATGTCAGAATACATGGAAAGCAACAGCGCCGCAAAACTGATAGGTGCGCCGCCGGGCTACATCGGATACAACGACGGCGGTAAGCTCACGGACAAAATACGCCGAAATCCGTATTCCGTTGTGCTTTTCGACGAAATCGAAAAGGCTCACCCGGACGTGATAAACCTTCTTTTGCAGGTCTTGGACGAGGGAAAATTGACAGATTCCGTCGGCAGACAGGTGAATTTTTCGAACGCAATCATCATTATGACGTCAAACGTCGGTGCGGATGCGATTATTCGCGGAGGCGTACTCGGCTTCGCATCAAACGAGGACGGCAAAAGCGAGGCTTCTCGCCTGCGTGCGGCTGTGTATGACAGTCTGAAGCGGACGTTCAAACCGGAATTTCTGAATCGTATCGACGAAATCATTATATTTAATAAGCTCTCGCTCGAAAACATCACCGAGATTGCCAAAATGCTGCTCCTTGATTTTTCAAAGCGCGCAAGCTCAGTCGGGGTTTCGCTTTCGTTTGAGGAAAACGTTCCCGAATTCATCGCCAAAGCAGGCTTCGACAAGGACTATGGCGCACGTCATTTGAAACGCACGATTGTACGTTTGATCGAGGAACCTTTCGCAGAAGCTCTGCTCGAAGGCGAATTCGCCGATGGAGATACCGTAACGGCAAGAGCTTCGGACGGTAAAATAACATTCAAAAAAGCATAACAAACACCGGGAAACGCAGGATTTGCTCGTTTCTCGGTGTTTTTTTGGCCTTGTGTACAAATTAACGAGAAAAAACGATTTAATTCGACTTAATTCGTGAACTTGCCGATTGAATTTTTTTTAACATAGTGTAAAATATACTTAAACAAGTGTGTACCGGAGGTTCAAAATAATGGAGGCTCTTGAGCAAAAGATAATAAATGAGGGCACCGTTTCCGACGGTGATGTTTTGCGCGTTGACTGTTTTTTGAACCATCAGATCGACGTTCGTTTTTTGAATGAGATAGGTAAAGAATTTTATCGACTTTTCGGAAACGAAGGTATTACCAAAATTCTCACAATCGAAGCATCCGGAATCGGAATCGCCTGTATCACGGCGCAGTATTTCGATTGCCCCGTGGTATTCGCAAAGAAATCCAAGTCACTTAACCAGTCCGGTGAACTTTATTCCAAGGTAGCACACTCTTACACACACGGTAACGACAATAACGTAACCGTTTCAAAAAAATATCTCTCCTCCGAGGATAAAATTCTTATAATTGATGATTTTCTCGCGAACGGCTCCGCTCTCAATGCGCTTATCGGAATTGTCGAAGAATCCGGCGCAGAGCTTGCGGGCGCGGGTATCGTCATAGAAAAGAAATTCCAAGGTGGCGGAGATTCGATACGAAATCGCGGTATTCGCGTTGAATCACTTGCCTCGATCGCTTCAATGAACAGCGAACAAGGCATAATTTTTTGCTAAAAATAAATCCGAGGGCTTATTATTGTTTATCCGAGCAAAATGCTCTGATATAAATTAATTTTATTTTGGAGGAAACTCTCAATGTTCAAAAAGATAATTGCTCTTATGCTTGTCTGCATCCTCTCCGCCCTTTCCCTCACCGTATTCACCGCTTGCTCCGATGATGAAGACGGAAACGACGGATACAATTCCGATCCCAACGAACTCGCTGCGTTCGGTTGTGTTTACGGGGTTGCTTCCGAGGTTAAGGAAAACTCCGAAAAGAACGATATAAAGATCGGTTGCATCCTCATCGGTGACTCCACCGAAGGCTACACCGAAGCTCATATTATCGGAATCCAGACAGCATGCGAAGCTCTCGGCATCGACCACACAAAAGAAGAAAATGTTATTTGGAAGTACAAAGTTCCCGAATCCGAGGACTGCTCCAATACAGCAAGAGACCTCGTTGCTCAGGGCTGTAACATCATCATCTCCAACTCCTACGGTCATCAGGACTATATGAAGATTGTTGCGGAAGAATATCCGAATGTACAGTTCGTCGCTATGACGGGCGACACCGCTGCCGCTTCCGGTCTTAAAAACTTCACCAACGCCTTTACCGAGGTTTATCAGTCCCGTTATGTTTCCGGCGTTGTTGCAGGCCTCAAGATCAAAGAACTTCTCGACAATGATAAGATTCCCGCTAACGGCAAAGACGCTGACGGCAACGTGAAGGTCGGCTATGTAGGCGCTTACCCCTACGCAGAAGTTGTTTCCGGTTACACCGCATTCTTCCTTGGCATTCAGAGCGTAGTTCCGAACGTTGTTATGGATGTTCAGTACACATTCGAATGGTATCACCTCGACAAGGAAAACGAAGCCGCTAAACTTCTCATGGATCGCGGATGCGTTATTATCGGTCAGCACGCGGACTCTGTCGGAGCTCCCACAGCAGTTCAGGCTGCTCGTGACGACGGCAAAGAAGTTTACTCCATCGGCTATAACATTGATATGACAAATATCGGTGACGCTGTTCTTACATCCGCAACAAACACATGGTCGGTTTGCTACGAATATCTCTTTAAGTCCATCATCAACGGTGCTGACATCGCCACCAACTGGACAGGCGGCTACGCTCAGGGCGCCGTAACAACAACAAAGCTCGGTTCAAGCGTTGCTGAAGGAACAGAAGCTAAGATCAATGAAACTGTTGATGCTATTAAATCCGGTACACTCCATGTATTCGACATAACCAAGTTCACCGTAGACGGCAAGCAGGTAACCTCCGCTTTCGCTACAGACTCCGACGGAGACTGGACAGCAGATTGCAACAACGTTATCGCTGACGGCTATTATCATGAGTCTTGGGTTCAGAGTGCGCCTTCATTCACGCTCCGTATAGACGGTATCACAGAGCTCAATCCCAACCAGAACTGATATAACATAAATTTACGTACATCAAGCAAGGGGAAACCGCAATTTTTACGGTTTCCCCTACTTAAATTAAGCTGTTTGTCAGCATTATTCTTCCACTTGAGGTAAACTGTTTTGAACCAGGAAATCGCTGTTAGATTCAAAGGGATCACAAAAACATTCGGTCCCATTACCGCTAACAATAACGTTACAATGGACATCCGCCGTGGAGAAATTCTTTCTCTTTTGGGCGAAAACGGAAGCGGAAAAACAACACTTATGAATATGCTTTCCGGCATATATTTTCCCGATTCGGGTGAAATAGAAATCAACGGTTCCCCCGTTACCATCGCGTCTCCCAAGGACGCTCATAATCTCGGAATCGGAATGATTCACCAGCATTTTAAGCTGATCGACGTTTTCAGCGCCGCTGAAAACATTATATTGGGACTTCCCGGAAGCGCCGTGCTTCACATGAAGGAAGTTCACAAAAAAATAAATCAAATTTGCGAAAAATACGGTTTTAATATAGATCCTTCTGCCAAAGTTTATAATATGAGCGTCAGCGAAAAACAAACTCTCGAAATAGTAAAGGTGCTGTACCGCGGAGCGGACATTCTCATCCTCGACGAGCCTACCGCCGTGCTGACGCCTCAGGAAACCGAGCGTCTTTTCACCGTTCTCAAAAACATGAGAGATGACGGCAAATCCATAATAATCATCACTCATAAGCTAAACGAGGTTATGTCCATTTCCGATAGAGTTGCAATCCTGCGTAACGGCGAGTATATCACCTCCATCAACACCTCCGAAGCAAACGAAAAAATGCTCGCGGAAGCTATGGTCGGTGAAAAAATCGTCCTTAATATCGAACGTCCCGAACCTGTTAATCCGCAGCTTCGCCTTTCCGTCAAGAACGTCTCGTGCCTTACGCCGGAAGGTCTCCCTGCGCTGAAAAATGTTTCGTTCGACGCTTACGGCGGCGAAATTCTCGGCATTGCCGGAATTTCCGGTTGCGGTCAGAAAGAACTGCTTGAGTCCATCGCAGGCTTGCAGCGAATCGAGCCCGGCGCAACGATAGACTATACTGACAGCGAGGGCAAAACCGAAAGTCTCATCGGAAAAACGCCTCGCCGCATACGTGAACTCGGCGTCGCGCTTTCGTTCGTCCCGGAGGACAGACTCGGAATGGGGCTTGTCGGATCAATGGGCATGGTCGAGAATATGATGCTCAAAAGCTACAACAACGGATCGGACTTTTTCCTTCATAAAAAGGACCCTGCCGCGCTTGCGGAAAGCGTAAAGGAAAGTCTCGGCGTTGTTACCCCCAGCATCAACACGCCGGTAAGACGTCTTTCCGGCGGTAATGTTCAAAAAGTCCTTGTCGGACGTGAAATTGCGGAAGCTCCAAGCGTGCTTATGACAGCGTATGCCGTCCGCGGACTTGACATCAACACGTCCTACGCGATTTACGACTTGCTCAACGAACAAAAGAAAAAAGGCGTTGCCGTCATTTACGTCGGTGAAGACCTTGACGTACTCCTCTCCCTCTGCGACCGCATTCTTGTGCTTTGCGGAGGCGTGGTTTCCGGCATCGTCGATCCCCAAACGGTAACAAAAGAAAAAATCGGTCTTTATATGACCTCAATCGGCGGAGGAAAAGAGGCATAATGAAAACAACAGCAACAAATACAAAACGCGAGCCGCTTTTCCATATAGTTAAGCGCGATTCAATCAGCCTTGCAAAAGCAATCGTGATCCGCGCCATCTCGCTCTTGCTTGCGGCTTTAACCTGCGCCCTGTTTGTCAAATCCGTATCCGGTTACGGCATAATCGAAACATATAAATATATGTTCCGGGGTACATTCCGCAACTCGATCACAATCAATGCGTTTTTCAAAGATATGTCCATGCTCCTTATGTTCGCAGTCGCGCTCGCTCCGGCGTTCAAAATGCGATTTTGGAACATCGGCGCGCAGGGACAGGTGCTTGCAGGCGGTCTGATATCCGCAACTTGGCTTTTCTACCTCGGAAACAAGCTTGCCAACCCGATTCTCATCCCCTTGATGATCATTTCCGCTATGCTTTTCGGGGGAATTTGGGCGGCTATCCCCGCAATTTTTAAGGTCAAATTCGGTACAAACGAGACCCTCTTTACCCTTATGATGAACTACATCGCAATTCAGCTTGTAGCATATGCAAACGACATCTGGAAGGGCATAAAGAGCGCACTCGGCATCATTTCGAGAAAGAACGGCGCTGTCGGGCCGCTTTTCGGTAACTCCTACGGCTGGATCTACGTCATCGCCGCCGTTACCGTCATTCTGATGTACGTTTACATGAATAAAACCAAGCATGGCTACGAAATTTCCGTCGTCGGCGAAACTATCAACACAGCGAGGTATGCCGGAATCAACGAATCCGTCGTTATACTTCGTACCGTCTTTATCTCAGGTGCGATCTGCGGACTCATCGGCTTCCTCTACGTTTCAAATCTCAGCCACACGATCTCAGTTCATACGGGCGGCAGCTACGGCTTTACCGCAATAACGGTCGCTTGGCTTGCAAAGTTTAACCCCATTTTTATGGCAGCGATCTCCCTTTTGATCTCGTTCATTTCGTGCGGTTCAAGCGAAATCAGTAACAAAAACGCCAACCTTAACGCATCTATCGCGGACATCAACATCGCAATCTTCCTTTTCTTCATCCTCGGATGCGAATTTTTCATTAATTTCTCGATAGTCCCCGGCGGGAAGCTGAAATCGCTTTTCAAGAAAAAAACCGCCAAAGGAGGTAACGAAAACCAATGACAACACTTATTGCTTGGATAAACAGCGCCGTTATTTACGGAACTGTCATGATGTACGCCGCCATGGGCGAGATTATGACGGAAAAAAGCGGTCATCTTAACCTCGGTGTGCCCGGTCTTATGTTTCTCGGCGGCTTTGCCGGCTTCGGCAGCGCATACCTTTACGAACGCTCGACAGATACCCCTAACACATTCGTCCTGCTGTTTCTCCCGCTCTTATGCGGCTTCATCATCTCGGCTCTCGGCGGCCTTTTGTACAGCTTTTTGACAGTTACCTTGAGAGCAAACCAAAACGTAACCGGTCTTGCAATCACCTCGTTCGGCGTCGGCGTCGGAACTTTCGGCGGCGTTTACCTTTGCCGGATCTCCGGTAACTCAAGCTTTGCGGTTGCCGCAAAAGCAAGCGACGTTTACACCGCAAACCTCAACGCAAAATTCGGTCTCGGTCAGTTAGGTCAGCTTTTCCTTTCGTACGGCTGGCTCGCCTACGTCGCAGTCATCGTTGCGATTTTATTGCATTTGTTCCTTTCACGCACACGCGTCGGACTTAACCTCCGCGCGATCGGTGAAAATCCCGCCACGGCAGACGCTGCAGGCATCAACGTATCACGTTATAAATATCTCGCAACGTCGTTTGGCGGCGGTCTTTGCGGAGTCGGCGGCGTTTATTACGTCCTCGACTACTGCTTCGGTAACTGGTCCACGAACAATTCCATCGAGGCACTCGGCTGGCTTGCCGTCGCACTTGTAATTTTCTCTACTTGGAGACCCGTCAACACCATATGGGGTTCGTACCTTTTCGCAATGCTTTATTGGATGCCGACATACTTCCCCACGCTGACAAATCTAAAAATTTCACAGTCGGCAACGAATCTCTTTCAGATGATACCATACGTCGTTACAATTCTTGTCCTCATTTTCGTTTCAATGAGACGTAAAAAAGAAAATCAAGGGCCCGCTTCGCTCGGTCTCTCCTACTTCCGAGAGGAACGATAAAACATGAGTTCAAAAAAACTCACGAAAACCGGCGAAATTGCTTATGTTCTCGCAGCAATCACAACTTGCCTCGGTGTCGCAATTATGACAAAAGCCGACCTTGGGCTCTCCATGGTCGTCGCGCCGGCGTACATCCTATCCGAAAAGGTTGATTTTCTCTCTTTCGGCACAGCGGAATACGTCGTTCAGGCGTTTTTGCTCATCGTACTTTTCATTGTCCTGCGTCGGTTCAAATGGAAATGCCTGCTCACGTTTGCCTCAGCCATCATATACGGAGCCGTGCTGGACGTCATGATCTTTATCACAAACGCAGACAGCGTTCCGGAAAGTCTACCCGTGCGAATCATATTGTTTTTCGTCGGTCTTGTCACCTCGGACATAGGCGTTTCACTCTACGTCAATTCATATCTGCCGCCGTGCTGCTATGATATGTTCGTGCGCGAGTTTGCATCCGGACTTAAGCTCAACTTCGACAAGGTTAAACTCTCGTATGACTTTCTCAGCTTCATCGTATCCGTCATTATGTCGTTTCTTTTCTTCGGCGGCATACACGGAATCGGAGTCGGTACTGTCGTGTGCGTGTTCCTGAATGGATTTTTCATAGCAATCTTCAATAGATTGTTTGCGAAAATCACCGATTTTTCGCCCGCATGCCCCAAGTTTTATAAATTTATAAGCACGAATAGTTAAAAAAAACGGTGTAAAAGCATTCTTTGAGTGTTTTTGCACCGTTTTTTGTTGCCGCGCATGCAAATGTATTAACACTTGAAAAAATGCAAAATATATGATAAAATCAAACTGCAAATGAAACTAAGGGGGTACTGTATGCTTGATGTAACACTTTCCGGCACCGGCGGCACGATTCCGCTCAAAAATCGTTGGCTGACATCGTGTTTTATGCGCTTTAACGGAAAATGCATGCTGATCGATTGCGGTGAGGGCACCCAAATCGCGATGAAGCAAGCGGCTTTGCCGTTCAAGCCCATCGGCGTCATCTGCATATCGCATTACCACGCCGATCATATAAGCGGACTGCCCGGAATGCTCCTTTCAATGGGCGGAGAGGGCCGCACCGAGCCTGTCACCATCATCGGTCCGGCGCATATCGAAAAATACGTCCGCGCTCTGCTCACAATCGCGCCCGAACTGCCCTTCAAAGTCATCTGCCGACCGATAACCGAACGCGTTGAAACTATCGTTATCAACGATTTTCACATCACAGCGTTCAGAACAAGTCATACACTCCCCTGCTACGGATTTTCCGTAACCATTCCGAGAGCAGGAAAATTTGACCGTGAACGCGCAATAAAAAACGAGGTTCCGCTTCGCGTCTGGAGCGCGCTTCAAAAAAACGGCTCAGCCGAGCTGAACGGAGTGACATATACGAGCGACCTTGTCCTCGGTCCGCCCAGGCGCGGTATCAAGCTTACATACTGCACCGATACGCGTCCCGTCCCCGTTATCGCGGAAATGGCGAAGGACAGCGATCTTTTCATCTGTGAAGGTATGTACGGAGATGACGAAAAGCGAACCAAAGCGCTCGAAACAAAGCACATGACTTTTTCGGAGGCGGCGGAGCTTGCGAAAATCGCCTCACCGAGACGCTTCTGGCTGACGCATTATTCGCCGTCGCTCCCTTCCCCGGAGGACTATATCCACGAAGCACGCGCCGTTTTCCCCGAAGCCGAATGCGGATATGACGGCAAATCCGTCACCTTATATTTTGATGAAACGGAGAATCCCGAAAATGAAACTTAAAAATAAGCCTTTGGCGCTTGTTTTTGCCTTTGTTCTTCTCATAGCTTCTCTGACCTCATGCTCAAATTCCTCAAACCAACCGAACAATACCGACACAGAAAGCGACCTTGAAGCGATGCTCCCGGAATCCGACACAAAATCAAACGAAACTTCAAACGATTCACGCTCGGACAACGTGGGAAACATAAACGCCGACCTCGAAAATACTTTCGTTTATGTCGCCCTCGGTGACTCCATCGCGTACGGTTACGGTCTCATCGACTTTGATAACGAGCGCTACTCCGCGCTTATCGACAGTGAGCTTTCCGAAAACGGAAATTACGCATCGTTCAACTATGCCGTAAACGGCGATGACAGCAGCGATCTCATCGAGCTGATCAAATCCGGCGGCGCGCCGGAGCTGAAATATGCCAATTTGATCACAATCAGCATCGGAGCGAACAACGTCCTCGGCACCTCCATCTCCAAGCTATACGAATACTATCTTTACGAATCATCCGTCTCGGACGAAAACCTGAAAAACACCCGCATCCCTCTAATTTACGACGAAATGATGGCGGAAAACGAAGCCGGAATCGAGCGTTTTGCGGAGGATATTGTAACGATCATCGAGCTGATCCGGAAAAATGCCCCGGATGCACAGATCGTTTTTCAAACGATATATAATCCCTATCGCAAGCTTGACATAAGCTTCGATTTCATCAAAGAAACCTTAAATCTCGCAACCGAAACGGATAGACTTGTCACAAGCCTCAACGAAATAATCGTTTCAAACGCGGATGTCCTCGGCTATGATGTCGCGGACGTCTATTCTAAGTTCGAACAGCTTGACAACGTAGTAAATGCGGACACATTTTCGGGCGATGTTGCAGATTTTGCAACGTCGATCACGGAAGCAGATCCGCACCCGAACGTAAACGGCCACCGAATTATATCGGAAGTCATACTTCCGCTTATAAAATCAAATAAACCGGAGGAATAAACCATGAAAATCTGTATATACGGCGCATCAAGTGATAAGATTCACGAAAAATACCTGTCCGCAGCTTATAATTTCGGAGCTGAGCTTGCCAAAAAAGGACACTCTCTCGTGTTCGGCGGCGGTAACACCGGCGTTATGGGTCAGGCTGTACGCGGAGTTCACGCAAACGGCGGAAAAAGCATCGGCATTTCTCCGAAATTTTTCGACACAGAAGGCATTCTTTACAAAGAATGCGACGAATTCATCTTCACGGAAACAATGCGTGAGCGAAAGGCTCTGCTTGAAGAAAAGGCAGACGCATTTGCCGTCCTCCCGGGCGGAATAGGCACCTACGAAGAATTCTTCGAAACAATCGTGCTCTGCCAGCTCGGTCAACTCGATAAGCCGATCGCAGTTTACAATGTTGACGGCTGTTATTCTCATCTTGAATCGCTACTTAACAACACCGTAACCGAAGGGTTTATGGACGAAGAAAACCTCAAGCTTTACCGTTTCTGCAAAACTCCGGACGAAATCTTCGATTATTTTTCCGAATATATCCCCGAATAACGTAAATTCCTGCAATCATCGACTAACGATGCTTGCAGGAATTTTTTTGTTTTTTATAATCGGTATATACTTTGCGACAATTGTGTTAACAGTAAAGTAAACAGTATTGACAAGAAAAAAATAATTGAATATAATTATAACAAACTTAATATCGTCGGAGGTGCTTGATGCAAACCGAAAAAAAGCGTAAGTTTATCATAGATTTTGTATATTTGATCCTTATTTGCCTGCTTATATATTTTTCATTTAAGTACGCAATCGGATTTTTGATGCCGTTTCTCATTGCATATGCGGTTGCGGCATTGCTTCAAAAGCCGATCAAATGGGTACAAAACAAACTGAAATTCCATCACAAAGTCGCTTCTTTGCTCGCGGTTATCCTCTTTTACTGCACGATCGGCGCGCTCGTCATTTTCATTTGCATCGGACTTTTCTATTATCTGAAAGATCAAATCGTGAAGATTCCTCAACTGTATAAAAACACAATCGAGCCTGCGGCGTATCTTCTGCTCGACAAAATCGAAGCAATAACAGAGGATCTGCCTACCCCCGTCTCAACCTTGATAGATACTATCGCTTCCAACTTCTTCACTTATCTTGCCGATATTTTCACAACAGTTTCGGGCATGGTAGTCTCTCTTGTCTCAAGTGCGGCAACCTCGCTTCCAAGCCTTGCCATTAAGATCATTTTCGCGCTTGTCGCTTCATTCTATTTCACCATCGATTACGAAAAAATACATGATTTCTTCAAAGATCAGTGTTCCGAACACGTTTGGGCAAAAATTGACGCCGTAAGGCACGCGATAGGTCAGATTGTTTTCAAATATTTGAAATCCTATGCAATAATTCTCGTCATAACCTTCCTTGAGCTTATGGTTGCAATGCTGATTTTGCGAGTCAAAAACTTCGCAACCGTTGCATTTATGATTGCAATCTTCGATATTTTGCCCGTCGTCGGCACAGGTACGATCCTTATTCCCTGGGCAATCATCGAAATCGTAATAGGCAACTACACGATGGCGATCGGACTCATCATCGCATATGTTATCATATTTATTGTTCGTCAGATCATCGAGCCTAAAATTGTGGGCGATCATGTCGGTTTGCATCCGCTCGTTACCCTGCTTGCGATGTTCGTCGGCTCGATTCTGTTCGGCGTGATCGGACTTTTCGGAATTCCGATTACGATCGCAATACTTGTCGATCTCAATGAAAAGGGAGTTATAAATCTCTTCAAACATTAAAATCTTTTTTTGAAGGCGGCGTTACCCGTATCACACATACGGTAGCGTCGTCTTTTTTATTGTATCGCTTCTCTGCTTCGCTTAGGATAGCAGACGCAATATCGCTGCATTTTCTGTCCCTTATCTCTGAAACGAGGCTATACAGCCACGTCGCGTCGTCGTCGGATTCCGCAATTCCGTCCGACATCATTATGATAATATCGCCTATCTCCGCCTTGAGCTTCGTTTTTTGAGAATCAAGCGAACGAATGATACCGACGGGAAGCGTCCGCGATTCGATTTTGAATATCTCGTTTCCGCGAACAATCACCGTAGGCGACGCACCGCTTTTGTAAAATTCAAGCTCCCCCGATATGAGATCAAAATCGCACAGATCAATCGTCGCGGAACATTCGGAACGCTTGGCGCGCAACATTGAATTGAGCATTTTCAAGCTCACCGCGACTGAATTTCCGGCAGAGAGCATCTTTTCGAGGAACATCACGCATATGCCGGACGTAACCGCCGCTTCGGAGCCGCTGCCCATACCGTCGCTGATCAGCACATTGAAATGTCCGTTTGTCGAAGAAAAACATCGGCAAGAATCGCCGCAGACGCGGCTTTCCGCTTCGGTCAGCGAGCGCAATGAATGAATCACGGAAAATGCTTCCGCGGCATACAGAGTCACGCTGACATCGCTGCCGTGAAGCTCAAACTTCGGGGACAAAAATTCGCAGCCGCAAACCTCGGACGCAAGCTGTCGCAGATCATCCTCTCCCATGTGGAGCCCGGACAGCTTCACAGACGAAATAAACACCGTTCGCCGCTTGTCTCCGTACACAATGACCTGTCGTGCGGTGATTTTTTCCGCCTTTAAGCGCGCCGAAAGCGCTTCGGAAAGCTCGCGATCAATTGAAAACTCCGTCTTTCTCCGCACAATTATATCGCTCAAAACGGACGCTATCGCGCGGTAATCTATCGCCATAGCCTCGATTTTGTCGCTGTCTATCAGGTTTTTAAGCAGTAATGCGTAAGCTTCGTTAACTGCATCACAAATATCGTCCGGTCTTTGGCAGGCTTCAATCAAAATTTTCGGCACGTTCTCCTTCGTCAAGCTTCCGTTTTCGTAAAGAAGCGTGCAGATCTTTTCCCAAGCGTCCGAAACGTCTATTCCGTTCAATTTGCGGCAAGCTTCCGAAGATATACAGTCTCGGCAAAGCGCGTCTCTGCCCTGATGAACCGCCTCCTTTATATCATAACTTGTCGGCTTGCAGAGTTTGTTTGAGAGTCGATAAAGCACGTCGGAAAGCTCGGTAAATGCCTGCGCTTCTGACTCAAGCAAAAAGTCCGTGTCATGTTTTTTCTCAATTTCCGCGCGAAGCACCGCGTCATGCGGAATTGTCTCTTCGTCTTTTTCCGTCGGTACGTCAAAAAATCCGCCGTATATCCCCGCAATCGCCGCTCCGCAAGCAAAAATCAACGACGGAGCAACCGATGAAGCGACCGTGTAGCCTCCGACGTAAACGCTCCACGAAACGGCAGCAAGCATCGCGGACGTAACGGCTAAATACGGCGAGGATAAATACAAAATTCCGGAAACAATCGCGGCAACGGAATAGATCGGCGTGAGCGCGGATGCAAACGCCCCGGAAAAGCCGAAAAACAGCCCGATAAGACAGCCCTTCAAAAGCCCGTATTTTCGAGTTATGTAAACTGTTGAAACGAAAGCGCACACAATGGAAAGCTCGATCGACACAAACGAAACACCGCGAAGTGACAGCACAATCGACACAGTAAGTGCGCCTTTGCTCGCCTCATGGTACAACATTGTCGCATCCGAACGTTGATTTGAAACGATGCAGGTATAAAGAAACGTGAGCGACGGTGCCGCCGCAATGTAAATGGCAAGCGCCGCAAGCGAATTCAGCGTGAATCCGGATACGATGGAATTATATGCACCGAGCGCCGTTGCGCCGATAAGCGAGGACATCAGCTTCAGCTTTATGCCATCCTCAAAATCAGTAAACTTGCGATCCGGCTCGGTTATTATCGCCGTCAGCCGTCGCAGACACACGATAAGCGTGTAAACCGCTATGTCAATCGCTGAAAAGTCAGACGAAAAAACTGCGCCCACGCAAGCACCGACATACGCCCAAAGCATATTCTTTCCCGTCGCCGCCACAAATGCCGCTCCCATCGGATACGCACCGAAAGCGAGCTTTGTCCCCGAAAGCAAAAACGAAAACGCAAAATAAGCAAGAAAATACAGCTTTTTTATCACAAAAGCCACAACGACACCTATTCCGTGAATGCAGTTCTTTTCATCCGCGGCGATTTTGTATGTTTTTTCGATTAACAAAGCCGTGCTTTTCGCAAATTCCGCACCTTTCTTCAGATATTTTTCGTATACGTCATCTTTATTTTTGCGATCCATAATTTCCTCCGACCGTTTATTTTAATGAATTCATTTTATATGCTTCGATGCGGCGTAAAAGTCGAATCGGGCAAGTCGCTCAAAAAGGAGAGCGATCGGGAATTGACCGCTTTCAAATGCATTTGTCATTCCGTGGCGCAAGATGCCGCGCCGATTTGCGGATACGGTCGGGTGAGGGGATGTTCGGCAAAAAAAGCGCACACGATTTTTTTATAACCGCAAAAAATAAACGACGTCGAATTTCTTCGACGCCGTTTTGACGCAGTAAAACCGCTTTTTTGTTATATTCTGTTATTTTTCGAGAATAGCACCGGACAAAAGCTTGCCGAGAGGAGAGGTTTCGTCAAGGATGATTGTTTTTTCGTCGCCGGAAAGTGACGCCTTGAGCGCTTCAAGTGCGCGCGTAAACTCGTAGAATTCTTTTTTATCTTCCGTATCGTAAGCATCGGCGAGTAAACGCATGTATTCGGCTTCGCCTTCTGCCTCGATCTCCGCTGCCTTTGCGGTAGCGTCGGAAATGATGATATTGACCTGCTTATCCACATCATTTTTTATGAGCGAAGCCTGATATTCGCCGTTTGCCGTATATTCGGCGGCAATTTTTTCACGGTCCGAAATCATTCTTTCGTAAACCGCCTGCTCGTTCGCTTCGGGGAGGTCAAATCTCTTGATTTTCACGTCAAGCACCATTATGCCGTAATCCGTTGCGCTTGCGGAGACGTCGGTCGTGATTCCGGCGTAAATATCGTTTCGTTCGCTTGCACTTTCCTGATTGATTATATCGTCCTGAGCTAGAGTGCCCATAAGCGTTTTGAGCGAATTATACGTAAGAGCGTTCAAGCGCGTCTCGGCTTCGGATATTGTTCCGACGGTCTTATAAAAAAGTTGAGGGTCCGTGATCCGCCAAGTCAGATAGCTGTCAACCGTCATGCTTTTCTGGTCGGAGGTGAGTACCTCGGACGCGGGAATATCGTAGATCATAACCGTGTTGGGGAAAGTTTTGATATCGTCGATAAAGGGTACCTTGAAGTGAAGTCCCGCTTCGTCAGTTATATCTATGATTTTTGAAAAACGGAACACGCACGCGAATTCATTTTCACCGACAGTGTAAAACGAATTCGCAAGCACCACCACTGCTGCAATGACGATGACCGCAACAAGGATCGTAATTCCATACTTTGTTTTGGATTTTGCCATAATATTTTATCCTTTCGTACCTAACTTAATTAAGTTTATTCGCCTGCCGAAATTACGGTTGAATCAACAAGCGAATCAAGCGGAAGCAGCATTTCAACATCCGAACCGTCGCTCGACGCGTTGATAATAACCTTAACATCCGGTAGCGCCTCGGAAATCATTTCATAGTACATACGATAGCGCGTGATTTCGGGGTTGAGCGCGTATTCCGTATACATCGCCTCGAACATCGCAACCGCTTCCTTAGCCTCGTTAATGCGCTTCGTCTTTAGGTATTCCGCGTTTTGGACGAGCGAGTCTGCCTGCGCCTCCGCAGACGGGAGCTGCGCGTTTTTGTACGCTTCAGCTTCGTTGATCGCCTTTTCCGCAGACTGTTTTGCGGTCTCGACCGCTTTGAAAGCCGCCGTTACCGTGCTTGTCGGCGGTTCACTGTCTTGAATGGAAATATCCACAAGGACAAGACCTATGTCGTATTCTTCGAGAGCTTCTGTGATAAGCTCCTTGAGCTGGATCTGTATTTCCGTTTTACCGTCCGTCAGCACGCTGTCAACATCAGTTGAACCGACAACGCTTCTTATTTGACTTTGCACGAGGTTTTTAAGAATCACATCGGGTGAGGCGGAATTATAAAGATATTTCACGGGATCCGAGATCTTATACTGAACAAAAAAGTCAACATTTACGATGTTATAGTCGCCCGTGATCATTTTGCTTTCTTCCTCGACGCTTAGATCGACCGTGCCGTTGGCTGTCTGTTCAGACGAATAACCGATTTCGATTTTTTGGTACACGTTCACTTCAACAAGTTTGACCCGCTGTATGCCGAACGGCAACTTAAAATGCATACCGGCTTCGGTTGTGCCTGTCACCTTGCCGAAGGTGGTAACGACCGCTCGTTGTTGTTCGTCAACTGTGTACCAGCAGGTGGACACGGTTGCTATCAGGATAATTGCGATTACGCCCAGGATCAAATATTTTTTGATTTTTTTTAGATCCGCAGGGACTTTTGTTTTGTCAAAAAAATCGTTGTGATTCATTTGAATTTCCTTTCGTTAATAATTTTATATTTTTGTTTTTTCAAAAGCGTTCAAACCCAAGGTATCGAGTGCCTTGGAACGTGAGATTTCCGTAATCTCCTTCCGCGAGCATACCGAATTCCGATCCGTCCACTGACATTTCGATTCTGTCTGTGCTTTCAAATTCGAATGTTACATAATATGTGCTTGTGGTATATGAATGCACATCTGTCGTACCGTTATGGTGATGACGGTGATCGGTGCGCTTGGCAACAACTGTTGCCGGGACAGTCAGGCGCGGAGAATTGTTGTTTTTTCGCCATTCCGAAAACGAACGTGCGATCGTACGGCAAAAAACGAAAAAGAACATAAGAATCATTAAGGCGAAGATTACGTAAAAAAAATCAAACATAAACATATTCCCTTTGCAGTAAATTTTGAAGCGATTTTAGTTTTCCAAGCTTTGTTACAATGTGATTATATAACACAATCGTGCGATTGTCAAGTAGAATCCAAAGAAATTTTCATTTTTTTTGATTTTGACAAATTGGGGCGTTTGTCCTTGAAAGAGCGGACAAAATGTGATAAAATTTAGAAAAAACATCGGAGGAACGAAATGAGCGAAGCTTATAAGCTTGACGAAATATATATGCAGGCCGCAATTGCAGAAGCGCACAAAGCGGAAACTCTCGGCGAGGTACCGATCGGCTGTGTTATCGTTCACGACGGTAAAATCATTGCGTCCGCAGGAAACGCAAGGGAGACGGACAAAAACGCTTTACGTCATGCGGAGCTTTCCGCAATCGAAAAAGCGTGCCAAGTGCGCGGCGGTTGGCGGCTTTTCGGTTGCACGCTTTACGTCACGCTTGAGCCCTGCCCCATGTGCGCCGGCGCGATTATCAATTCCAGAATCGACCGAGTTGTGTACGGCGCAAAGGACGCAAAAGCAGGCGCGTTCGGCAGCGTACTGAATATGAACTCATACCCGTTGAATCACAAGCCGAAAATAACTTCCGGTGTTTTGGAAAAAGACTGCGCCGATTTGCTTCGCGTATTTTTCGCACGACTGAGAAAATAAAAAATCCCGACTGTTGTCGGGATTTTTGTTGTCAATGAATGTTTACGGGGGCTTCGGGCTTGTTCTCTTTACGGGCGTTTGTTTTGCCTTCGGGGTTGATCTCGCCTGCGAGAGTGAGCGAGCGCTTAGTGAGCGAAGGACCGACAAGCTCATAAACAAGCACGCAGAACAGAACAACATTTCGAACAACGGCACCGTCAGAAAGTGCGGCAGCGGTCAAAGCCATACCGAGCGCAACTCCTGCTTGCGGGAAAAGTGTTATTCCGAGGTGAGTCGTGATGGATTTCGAGCACTTCGTTACCTTACAGCTTCCGTATGCGCCGAGATATTTGCCGAGCGAACGCGCGATCAAATAAACGACACCGACGATAAGCGTGATGGGATTTGTCATTATTTTCAGGTCAAGCTCGGCTCCGGATATGACGAAAAACAGGATATTAAGCGGTACAGTCCAGCCGTCAACACGCTCCATAAGCTCCTCGGACGTGTCACAAAGGTTGCAGAAAACGGTACCCGTCATCATGCATGCAAGAAGCAACGAGAAACAACACTTTATTCCGCAAACTTCGAATTCTAACATCGAAATTCCGACAGTCAAGAGCACAAACGCAACCGAAATGCTCATACGTTTACTTCTCGAATGGAAGAAACGTTCAACCGCATGGAGCAACAGTCCCGTTATGCATCCGAGCGCGAGCGAAAGAACAACCTCGACAATCGGCTCAACAATCACGCTCACGATGTCGGCGCTTCCCGTTTCGAGCGCATTTGCGATGCCGAACGAGACGGAGAAAAGCAAGAGACCGACCGCATCGTCGATCGCGACTACGAGCATCAAAAGGCGCGTGAGCGGACCGTCCGCTTTGTATTGACGAACGACCATAAGCGTCGCCGCAGGCGCAGTCGCGGATGCAATCGCACCGAGCGTGATCGCGGAGGGGATAGAGATGACGGTGGGTGCGACGAAATGAAGCGTGATAAGCGCAATATCGACAAGCACCGTTGTAAACACAGCCTGCGCGATACCGATTATGATCGCTTTTGCTCCCATATTTTTCAAATGTCCAAGCCTGAACTCGTTGCCCATCGAAAATGCGATAAATCCGAGGGCAGTCTGCGTGATTACGCTCAAACCTTCGACCGCTTCGAGCGAAGAAAAGCCGATTCCGGTGATTCCGAGCGCGCCGATGCAGTACGGACCGATCGCGAGACCGGCAACAAGATATGCGGTTACGGCAGGCAGCTTCAAGAGTCTTGTAAGTCTTGACATCATAAGTCCGCCCAAAAGCGCAACGGCGAGGCTGACGAGAAGTTGTGATTCCATAATTATCCTCTGTTATATAATAAATATGTAAATTTCAAACGTGTATCATAATATCACTCTTTCCGCTCTGTTTCAAGAGTAAAAATCAACATAAATCGCCGTCAATTGAAAAAATATTTTATATAACGTTGAATTCGGCAAAAAACAAAACCGACCTCGCTCGAAAACGAAGTCGGTTTTATCTTTTATTCAAATCATTCTTCCGGAACGCTGATTACCGTCAAATTAGAGGAATATATTCCCCAGAAATAGTCCGAAACGTAGCTGCCGAAAGCTTCGTACGGCACCTTTATGGACGGCTTGGAATTGACTCCGCTGAGCAGCTCCGCGCCGATCGAAACGGCAGAACAGTCGGTATTGTAAAGATAAATTTCCTCAATCGAATTACATCCGGACAAAAATCCGTCATATATTTGAACGATGTTACTGTAAATAACAAGGGTTTTAAGCTTTTCACATTCGGAGAAAGCTCCGCCCTTGATAGCGAGCACCGATTTACCGTTCGCCTTCTTGGGCACGACGATGGTTTCGGCGGTAAGAGCGTCTCCCTTCACGCCGGTAATAACGAGACCTGTTCCGAAATCATCAAACTCAAAGAGAGAAGCGTCCGTTTCGGTGAAATCCGTTGTATGTTCATCATCATCCGCAATGTCAATAACCGGAATCTCAGGAATTTCGGGGTACACAATCTCGACAGCTTCCGTATTGCCCTCCGCGCGCTTAATGTCCTCGACAAGCTGCATTGATCTTATCGGAACACCTGCATCGTTCAAATGGAAGTTACTGTCGTAAAAATATCCGGCATTGAGAACATAATTGTTCACGTCGGATATGACATCGCAATCAAGCGAATCGGAAAGGAACTGATAAAATTCCGCAAGTTCCTCCGTTGTTGAGGTCACAACCGCATCCGCGTTCATCGGAGGAAAGCTGAAATAAACCGTGATTCCCCTAAGCTTCGCCCAGCTTACATACGAATTTACGTAATCAATAAAGTCCTCGTCGAATATTTCCGAAGAAAGAGTGATATTTTTATTCGGGTCATATCCGAGTGTCATTTGATTGTACGGTCGCTCGTATATGATGTCGCCGTACTCATTAAACGCTGCCTTGGTGTAAACGCCGGATACGTTCAATCCCTCTCCGAACGCAAGCTCAAGCTTGTCGGAAAGATAGCCCCAAAATCCGCCCATCATGTCTCCGATGTTGTCGGCGCCGATGCCGAACAAAAGCGAAGCGTCGCTGTCGCAAGCCTGCCACATCGCCTCGGCGTTATAGTAAAGCGAGAGCGTTTGCTCATCCATTTCGGGGCAAATAACGACAATATCGCCGCGATTTAAGCCGGATTTGGAGAGATCAAGCATTACTTTTGTTCCGAGCGTTGCGTAAAGTCCGAAATTGATAACGGGCGTTCCAAGCTCCGCTTCCATGGCTTCGCTGTCGATGCCGAAAGCAAGATTGGAGCCTCCGATAAGCACAACTTTTGTATCCTTCACGTCGCGAAGTCTGTTGTATTTTTCCGAAAGCTCGCCCAGGAATGTCTCCCCGTACTGTGACGGCGTAGCTATGCAAATCACAGCAAGTGTAACGATCGGGATAACGACTGCGAGTGCAAGCGCAATCAGTGATATTCTGAGATTTTTCATATTCGCAGCCTCCCGTCAGAATTGGAAATAAATGAACGTGCTTTCACCGTTGCCGGAAGCGATCACAAGCGCCGCGGCAATAACGATCCAAATTATCTGCGCGTAGCCGACGGTGGACGTAACGGTGTTTCCGGCTTTGTTAAGACCGAAAATGTCGTTCATGCCGCGTCTGTCGAATCTCGAAAGCATATAAACGGAAATCAAAACGGCGAATATCATCACAAGGTCAAGCCCCATAAACGAGACGGTGTTTTTGATGTAATCGAGGCTTGTTCCCCAATCGGTGAACAGCTTCGTGATTAGGATTCCGAGATCGGTAAAGTTATTCGCACGGAAGAAGATCCAAGCAAAACAGGTAAGCGCAAAGGTTACGGCTCTCTTGCCGAAATGGAACAGCTTCGAGTCCGTGTTAAGCCCCATTTTCGCATAAAGCTTTGCTTTCGGGCCTTTGGTAAGCTCGCCCACAACCTGATAAATTCCGTGAAGCGCGCCCCAGATAACAAATGTCCACGCCGCACCGTGCCACAAACCGGAAACAAGGAAAACAATCATAACGTTAAGATGCTTTCTCCATTTTCCGCGTCTGTTTCCGCCGAGCGGAATGTAAATATAATCGCGGAACCAAGTCGAAAGCGAAATGTGCCAACGCGACCAAAATTCCTTGATGGATTCGGCTATGTAAGGACGGTTGAAGTTCTGCATAAGACCGATGCCCATCATTCTCGCACAACCTATTGCAATGTCCGTATATCCGGAAAAGTCGCAATATATCTGCACGGCAAACAAAACCGTCGCCAAAAGAACACCGAGACCGTTTGAGTTTGCTGCATCGTTATAAACCGAGTTGACGTAAACGGCGATGATGTCGGCGGCAACGACCTTTTTGAAAAAGCCGACGAGCGTTATACCGAGACCGTCGATAAACTCATTTCTGTTAAATTTATGTTCTTCTTTAAGCTGAGGCAGTAGATTGGACGGCCTTTCTATCGGACCCGCGACGAGCTGCGGAAAGAACGAAACGAACAGCGCGTAATATCCGAAATGACGCTCCGCCTCGATGTCGCCGCGGTAAACGTCAATAACGTACGAAAGCGTCTGGAATGTGTAAAACGAGATTCCGACAGGGAGAATCAGATTAAGCGTCAGGTCAAATTCTCCGCCGCCGAACGCGGAGATCACGCCCGTTACGGAATTCGCAAGGAAATTATAGTACTTGAAGAACACCAAAACACCGAGCGAAGTAACAAGCGTTGCCAAAAGATACAGCTTTTTGAGCGATTTTTTGTCCGTTCGTTCTATTAAAATCGCAGACAGATAGGAGACCACCGTCGTAAACAGGATCAGCACGATAAGCTTGCTGTCCCAATACATATAAAAATAATAGCTGAGCGCGAGCAGCGGTATCCAGCGGTATTTAGTCGGGGTTAAGAAATGAAACGCCAAAACGACGGGAAGAAATATCAAAAACTCAAGTGAATTAAAAATCATACTGCGCTTTCCTCCTTATCGTTTTCCGCTTCGGCATCGTCCGCTTCGCTTTTTGCATTTTTGCGGAAATAATAATTGATCAAAACGACCGTGCAACCGAAAATGAGCACCATCAAAAACAGCTCCTCAAGGCTTGCGCCCTTGAAAAGCAAAATGATTACCGTCCCAAACTCGATTATACCGGAAACAATCGCCGGGATCAGCTTTTGCTTGATCATCACCGAAAGATAGGTCGCCGCCGCAAATGCAAGCATCACTGCAATTAGTAAAATCAGATTATCAAGTAATATCACGTTATATCTCCTTTTATGTCAGCTTTTACGCCCTAAGCGCATTTTTCTTGATGTAAGTGTGTTCATTTCCTTAAAAAACGACCGCGACTGCTTCGCAAAAGAAACGGCACATTCATAGTCGTCATAAATATCGGTTTGAACTCCCTCCGGGAATTCGCCTTCATACACCTTAAACCTTTCAAGCTGTATTTTCAAATCCTCGATTCCGATGTAACTTTTCTTACCGAACGACAATCCCACAAGTTCAAGCATATATACCGCAAATTCGACGCAAGTATATGCATCTTTGATATGAATGTCACGGCGCAACGGAGTTGCCGCGGCAGAAAAGAAATTGTAAATATATTTTTCCCGTTCGTTTTTCATCTCCGAAAGACGCGCGAGTAAAACATCTTTTTTTTCCTTTGAAACGGGAATTTCACAGATCATTATTTGAGTGGATTTTCCGTCGGCGTAAAAACGTCCCGAATTTTCTTTCACAAAACCGCCTATTAACGGTGCACGTCTGTAGCGTCTTGCGAAAGAATACATTTCGGTAAGTTCGTAATCTGCCGATACCGACACATGATTATATCTTCCGCCCGTAAAAAAGCGTATAAATTTACCCATTTTATACGGAGTGGCGGAAAACACGATATAAAGTTTATCACCAGCGTCGGCTGCTTTTTTATTTTCAACTATCTCTATCAATATCAGGCACATCCTTTATATAATTCCGAACTGTTGCCGAGTTTTATCGGCATTACACATCAATCTCCATTGATATTTTTCTCGGCTTCATCGGGTATGTTACAATGTCGAATGCCAAAAGCTCAGGCTCGCCTTTTCGATGAGCATGAAACGACACAGCATCACGCCCGTCTTTTAATTTGAAGCAGGCATTATGTCCCGCAATCGGAAGTTCGGTTCCGAGGCCCGAAAGCACCGGCTCGTTTCCGTATTTATCAAATTCTCTTTCGAGAGAATCCGATGTATACCATCCCATTTCATAGCCTCTGCCCGGCGAAGAATACCACAAATAATATATCCCGTCGCGTTTAACCATATACGATCCCTCGATAAATCTGCCGAAGTCCCAATCGCCTTCTTTTCCGGGGCGTGCAATTATTCGCGGTTCGCTTACCGCCTTTCCCTTTTCAAGATCTATCTCCATGAGATACAGCTCGCACCAAGATGCCGTCGCGTACACCTTACCGTCATCGTCGGCAAAAAGGCTCACATCGTTAAAATTTCTGTCCGTAATAGGCTCATTAAAAAGCTTATACGGGCCGAGTATATCGTCCGCAACCGAAATATACGAATGAAGATCGACGCCGGCATTATCGTCGCAAGCATTGACAGTGCAATAAAATTTACCGTTATGAATAAAAAGTTCAGGTGCCCAAAAGCGATTTTTACAATGGCACCCGTCCGGAATTTCATCCGCGGAAATAATAACACTTTCAAATTTCCAATCAACAAGATCATCAGACGACCAAAGCTTAACTCCCGGAGTGTATCCCGACCAAAATGACGGAGACGACGCAACCAAATAATATCTTCCGTTATAATCTATCACGGCAGGATCGCGCAAATTTCCCGGTACTGCATTTCTGTTGGGGTTTTTGATTGTCATACCATTGACCTCTTTATTCAAAATGTACGACTTTGCGACTGCAAAGCCCCTTATTTTTGATTATAACATATACACATTCCGATAGCAAGAGCTATAAACATTAAATATTTCGAAAATAATAAAACACATTTGCCATAACGCTTTATATCCGATCAAAATGTATTCCAAGCATTGACATATCGCTTTGAATTATGATATATTTTATATGTTATACTTTCCCTACAAAGGAGAAAATCATGGAACTCAAAAAAAACAACCCCATCATATGGGCAGATATTCCCGACGTTGACGTAATCAGAGTTGAGGACACATATTATATGATCTCCACAACGATGCATCTTTCCCCCGGCGGAGTCATTTTCCGTTCATACGACCTTGTAAATTGGGAAATCGCAACATATCTTTTCGATAAGCTTGACGACACTCCCGGTCAGCGCCTTGAGGACGGACGCGGCATATACGGCGCCGGTATGTGGGCGGCAACGCTTCGCTACCACAACGGCAAATTTTATGTAATTTTCGTTGCAAACGACACAAGACGCGAAAATTGCTCGTATCTTTTCACCTCGGAAACCATCGACGGACCTTGGGAAAAGAGAAAGATCAAGGGCTTTTACCACGACTGCTCTCTCTATTTCGAGGGCGACAGACCATTCATCGTCTCCGGTGGCGGAGAACTCCGTCTCGTTGAGATGCGCCCCGACCTTTCCGAACCGCTTCCCGGCGGAATTGACAAGATAATCATTTCCGATAACGATTATGTCGGTCTCCGTCACGAAGGCTCGCACATGTACAAAATCAACGGAAAATATTACGTTTTCACAATCCACTGGCTACGCTACG
>CAYWAD010000003.1:0-46765 GCA_964456045.1 uncultured Lachnospiraceae bacterium | reverse complement strand
GACGGCATCAACAATCTTATCACGATTTATTCCTGCTTCACGGGAAAGAGCGCGGATGAGATCGAGCACGAATTCGAAGGTCGCGGCTACGGCGACTTTAAGTTGGCGGTCGGTGAAGCTTGCGCGGACACGCTTGCTCCCGTTCAGGCTCGTTTCCGTGAGCTTATGAATGACAAGGCTTATCTCGAGTCCGTTATGCGCGACGGCGCCGAAAAAGCGTCCCACACGGCGGCAAAGATGATGTCCAAAGTGAGACGGAAGCTCGGCTTTGTTCAGCTCTGAGACTGAAATTTCGCACGGAGAAACCCTATGTTCAAGTTTATTAAGGTCTGGACAAAGAGCAAAAACGAAAACAGTCCGCGTTACAGGCGTGATTTCGCCAAGGAGCTTGACGGCTTGCACATAAAATACGTCACGGAGCGCAGAAACGACAACGACGACGTTATCGGCAAGGACGGTGCGCTCATAGTCAAGCCGGATCAGGACGAATTTCTTGTTTACGCAAGTTCGGACGTCATTTTCAGATGCAAGATCCCGGAGCTTTCCGCATGGCAGCTTCTTTCCGGAGACGGCGTTGTGCTCACAGCGCCCGACATCGAGCATGACGGCAAAGAACGAACAATAATCGCCTACTACACATACCACAGAAAATAACGAGAAAGGGGTCAGTTTGACCCCTTTCCGCTTATCACCGTTGCGACGGTTTTCAAAACGCAGTAAACATCCGTTTTAAGCGAACATTCATTAACGTATCTCAGATCCAAACGCGCCTTTTCTTCGGCGGTTATCGCGTCCCTGCCGTTGATTTGCGCGAGTCCCGTCATTCCGGGATAAAGGATAAAAACGCCTGCGCGCTTGCGAAGCTCGTTTATCTTTTTTTCTTCCGGGCAGATCGGACGGTAGCCGACGAAGCTCATCTCTCCGCGAAGTATGTTCCAAAGCTGCGGAAGCTCATCAAGGCTTGTACGGCGCAAAAACGCGCCCGTTTTCGTAACGTACCGCGAAAGCTCGGCAATTTCGCGCGCGGCAACATTATTCGGCGCATCGACATACATCGTGCGGAATTTGTATATGGTAAACTCCTTGCCACCCTTCCCCACTCGCTTTTGAGTGAAAATTATCGGACCGGGAGAGTCAAGCTTGACCGAAACTGCGATAACAACCATCGGGACAAAAAGCAAGGCGATCGCCGCCACTGCAAAAAGTACGTCGAGCATTCGTTTTGCGGTCAGGTACGCTTTGCGCCCTTTGAAAAATACCGTTGATTTTAATTCGTATCTCGCCGTATTCATTCATATCACTCCGATCATTAGCCTCGATTTGCATTCAATAAAGTATTTCCCCGAAACAAGCCGATTTAATCATCAAAGTGAAAAAATTTATAAAAGCAAAAAGGTATGATTAAAATCATACCTTTTTCATTGTTTTTCAGTGTTATTCGAACTGTCTCGCAAGCTGGCTTGCCAGTTCCATTGTCACGGCCGCGCAGCGATTCGCCGCGATCTTTTCAAATGTGGGATAGTCCATTTCCGCGCTGTCGTCCGCTTTATCCGAAATCGCGCGAAGAATGGCAAACGGCACGCCGTTACGATACGCGGTATGGGCGATGGCTGCCCCCTCCATTTCCGTGCATTGAGCCTCGGTCACGGAGATGATCTTCTCCTTTTGATCTTTACTGCACACAAATTGGTCGCCGCTGGCAACTCTGCCGAACTTCGTATGTCCGGGGTTTACGATTTCCGCCGCAACATACGCCATAGCACCAAGTGTTTCGTCCGCCGGGAATGCGATCACGTCCATACCGGGAACCTTGCCGACAGGATAACCGACTGCACAGCAGTCAAAATCGTGATACATGGCATCCGTGCTGATGAGCAAGTCGCCGATGTCAAGTAAATTGCACAAAGAGCCTGCAACGCCGGTATTTACAAGATGCGTAACGGCGTAAACGGTGCACAAAGTCTGCGCACACATAGCGGCGTTTACCTTGCCCACACCGCACTGAACGACAACAACATTAAGCCCGTTCAGCACGCCTTCATAATATGTGCTTCCGGCGATAGTACGTTTCGATTTGTTTTCAAGGTTTTCAACCAGCGTTTCAACTTCGATCTGCATCGCGCCGATAATTCCGAGTTTTATCATATCTTCTCTCATATCTTCCTCCAATGTTTCAATCCGGATAAACCAAACGATCCTCCGTGATGTTTCCCAAAAGTTCGCTGTAACGTGCGCCCCAGTAGCGCGCCATAGGCAAGTTCATATCCAAGTAGTTGCCGCAATCCATGGCGGACGCGCCGGGAACCTCACCGTAAAAGTCGCGTATGAACAAAAAGCAATCACGCACGAGCGGCAAAGCCTCGCGGCTTGTGAGATCGCCCGATAAGAGCAAATAAAATCCGGTGCGACATCCCATCGGACCGAAATAAAGCACGCGCTCTTTCCAGTTCGGCTCGTTTCGCAGATACGTAGCCGCCAGATGTTCAATCGTATGAACCTCGGCTGTGTTCATCACGGGCTCCTCGTTCGGGCTTGTGAGACGCAAGTCAAACGTTGTAACCGTTTCCTCTCCGATTTTATCCTTGCGCGACACATACAACCCCGGCTGCAATTTTATATGGTCAACAGTAAAACTCGCGATTTTTTCCATTTTATATCCTCCGACTTGATTTGTTTATTCCTCTGCCAAGTAACTAAAAACGTCCGACAAAGAATCTCTGATCACGTATTCCGCTACGCCGTCGTACTTTGTCGGCGAATAGTTGATAATAATCAAATGCTCGCCCGTAAATATGTCAATTAACGATGCCGCAGGTTCAACCGTCAGAGACGAACCGCCGACTATCAGTACGTCAGCGTTATATATTTCTTCCTCAGCCTCCGCATAGCTTGAGCCTTCCAAGGGTTCGCCGTAAAGTGTAACGTCGGGACGAACAAGCGCGCCGCACGCGTCACAGCGAGGGACGCCGTCCTGCTCGAACAGTATTTCGCTGTTGTATTCTTTTCCGCAACTTACACAATAAAATTTCTTTGCCGTACCGTGAACCTCGATTACGCGTTCACTGCCCGCTTTTTGATGAAGCCCGTCAATATTTTGGGTAATCACAGCTTTTATTATGCCGCGCTTTTCCAGCTCTGCCAACGCAAAATGCGTGTCGTTGGGCTCGAAATTTTCAAAAAACATATTGTTTTTGAAAAATTCAAAAAATTTATCGGGTTCGCGAACCAAGCAATGTCTGCTCAAATAGTATTCGATCGATTCATCTTCGGAACTGTAAAGACCGTTTTCTCCGCGAAAATCCGGAATGCCGCTGTCCGTAGACACCCCGGCGCCGCCGAAGAACACAGCATACTCGGAGTTCAAAAGAATTTCCTTTATTTTTTCGGCTGTAATTTTGTTTTCTTCCTGCATATTATTCACCTTGATTTTAACCAATCCTTTACAAATCGCAAAGTGCTGATTTGCGAGAATTCAGTTTATTTGGGATTCACTCGCACATTGCCTTAAGTCGCTTCACCTCGGCGACCTCCGATTCGGAAATCATTCCGTCGCTTTCGATGATAATCTCGCAAATCAAATAAAGAAGCTCTTTATATGCATCTGCAAGCTTTTCATTGATTTTACGCATATATGTAATTCCGTTTTCGAAGCTTTCGTCAAACGAATGTCCAATATCTTCTTCACAGGAATTATAAACATCCGTCAGTTCTTCAAGCGTATAGTCAAAGCCGAAGGTTTCGTTAAGAGTATCCACTTCTTTTTGCGTGATTTTTCCGTCGGCGGCAATTAACCTGATAATAACGCTCGCCAAATCGTTCGAGTAAAACGCATCCATCTCGCCGAGTTCGCATTTGTTCCAAAGCCCCATTTCCTCCATTGAATCGCATCCGATTAGGAACAATTCAAGCTTTAATCTAAAGCTGTCAATATACATTTCAACGTTTTTCATATTGTTTTCCCTTCTGCCGCGCTATGCGGCTCAATTGAATTCTGGCGTGAAAAAGTGTTGTTCGATTTTCACGCTAATTTCCATTTCCAAGAGCAGCAGAGGCGTTGCCTTTCAAACCCCTCGGCTGATAAAGCTGTTCTTTGTTTTCTCTGAACGCCAGAACAACCATCTCTATGTCGTTATTGCTGATCGGTCCGTGATGATCGCACATAACCAAGTTATATAATTTATCTTTGATTACATAGCTGTCAAGCTCAGCATAGGTTCCTTTTTCCACTCCCGTCAAAGCATCCGCATCGCTTGCGTAAAGGTCTCCCAACCCCAGCGAATGCCCGAACTCGTGTTTTGTCACATGCATAATTTCTTCGTAATCGTCAAAGTTACCGTCATGACTTTGAAGGTAAATAATTTTTCGCGAATTTGCCGTCCATTTCAAACCGTTTGTAGCAAAAGAACGCTTATTCCGCAACATATTTGAAGTTCTTTCTTTGCCTTTTCCGATTCCGACAGCATTGTTCAAAGAGCTTATGGTTTCGTTCAAATCATTTGTTATCGGCATTATCCACAGATTATCGAAGATCTTATCGTCATTTGTAAGCTTAATTTTGACGGTTAACTTCTGTCCGCCGAAAACCTCATACTCGCCCTGCCAAGCAAGTATGCCTTCGCACACCGCTTGCTCGAATTTTTCCGAATCGACGATTTCTTCCGTATACAAAAAACTTACATTGGTGCTCAACGTTAATGTGTTTGTGCCGTCTTTATATTCAAGCACCGCGTCGATCGGAGTGAACACGCCCTGACGTTTAATCTTGATGGGTTTACCGTCAAAGTCAACCAACGGATGCCTAAGCTCGCTGTCGGAGCGGATAAAATGCACCTGCTTTTGATAGCGTTTTTCGCAATATGCATTCAGAAAAGCTCGCGCTTGGATGCATCCTTTGTCAGCGGATAAATACATCAGCGTTAACGCATGCTCTTGCTGATCCGTTTCGGGAGCTTTCAGCACCCCGTCAAGAACCAGGCGCGCAACGATATACGTCGCTTCCGGGTCTCCGAGAGATTTTGCTTCAATCAAGGCTTTCAAGCCCTCAACTCTTTTTTTATTATCGCCGTTACTGTTGAAAAAGTTGTTCTTACCGGACTCTCTTAACAGTTCCGCAGAAACATTTTCGTTCATAATAATCTCCTAAAAGCTCCTCCGGCAATTCGATTTTACTTGTATCAATAGGATTCGGCTTATACATAATTATCCTCCCAACATTTTCGATAAATCAGTTTCTTCAATATATTTGTAAAATTCTTAGTGATAATAATCTTCTTTCCGCAAATGCCGTGACCGCTCGCTTCCGGAAAAGACGGTCATCAATCAAGCTGTCAAGGCTCGAAATAATGACCGTCTCGTCACTCAAATGATTATTTTACTTTTTCCAAATCAATGGTCTCGTCATCGCCGGTCAACACCAACTTGTCACCGTCGAATTCATACGAATATTCTTCGGTGCTTTCTAAGCCGAGTATGGATGTTGTAATAAGAAGCTTGTCTCCCTCGAACGAATACTTGAAATCGACACTCAAAACACTGGATTCCGTGCCGGTTCCGTCCTCATTGAAGGTATACGTCGTCTCAACCACAACGCCAAGTACCGTGGATTGGTTTTTCCAAGTTCCGATGATTTCCTTTTCGGGAGAGGCGCAGGAACAAAGAACGAAAAGCATGCCAACGAGCAGCAAAATTGCAATATTTTTACGCATTTTCTTTTCCTCCGGAGTTTAATTAAAATATTAATTTTTCACATGGGCAAATTTTACCTGCGAAATTTTGCCATATTATATCACATTTTGTTCACACAGTCAATACAATTATTTCCAAAACAAAAAGCACCCGAAAGGGTGCTTTTTTACAGTTGAATATAAGCTTATTCTGCGTAAACGCTGACCTTTTTCTTGCCTGCGTTTGTGGTTTCAAACTTAACCTTTCCCTCGATAAGAGCGAAAAGTGTATCGTCGGAACCGCGTCCTACGTTAACGCCGGGATGAATATGTGTTCCTCTCTGACGAACGAGGATGTTACCTGCCAGCACGTGCTGACCGTCTGCGCGCTTCAGTCCAAGTCTCTTGGATTCGCTGTCACGTCCGTTCTTTGTTGAACCAACGCCCTTTTTATGCGCGAAATACTGCAAACTGAGCTTTAACATCTTAAATAATACTCCTTTCACTAAAGTGCCTTATCAGGCGTCCTCCGGATCGAGATCTGTAACGGACACATCGAGATAATCATAATATTCCTCGGTGAGATCCATTAACTGATAATAATATGCCTTGATAAGTCCGGAAACTGCGTACTGAAGCTTTTCATCCTCCGAAAATCTCGGAACCGCACATCTTGCGATAAGCTTGATGTCCGCCGTATCCTCGGCGATAATATAATCAACCTCCGACGCATACGCGACTTCAATCGCGTTTATGATGAGCATCGTCATTGATGAGAGCGCGGCACAAAGCACGTCATCTCCCGCTTCACCGTAGCCGGTGTGTCCTTTTTCTTCAAAGCCGTAGTAATTATCTCCCGACTTGAAAAATGTAATCTTTGTCACGGTGTTCTGATCCTATCAGCCGTTGATCTTGCTGATCTGAACTTTGGTATAGGGCTGTCTGTGACCCATCTTCTTCTTTTCGTTCTTCTTAGCCTTGTACTTGAGAACGTAAATCTTCTGTCCCTTAACGTCGCCGAGCACATCAGCCTCAACGCTTGCGCCGTCAACATAAGGAGCACCTACCTTAAGTCCGTCATTGCCGGAAACAGCAAGAACATTGTTAAAGGTGTATTTGTCGCCTTCATTTGCTCCGAGAAGCTCAACGTAGATAACTTCTCCTTCGCTTACTTTGTACTGCTTTCCGCCTGTTTCGATAATTGCGTACACGAAAAGCACCTCTCTTTCTCATAGACTCGCTGCCGGCAGGCGCCGTAACCGAAAAAATTACAGACTTAAAAAAGCCCGCTCGCAAGCGGCTACTCATTATAGCACATTACAAAATGCTTTGTCAATAGCTTTTTTACAAAATAATCCTTATTTTATGAGATTTTTCGTTTTATTTTTCGTGCAAAGAAAATCAAGCGTCCGAGAAAGACTTTATGCCGATTATATCATATTTTGTACTGCGCTTCAAGAATAAATTCGGGCACACGCCGTCACGCTTGCGCATATAATTTTACTGCGGAGGAAAATCCGCGCAGCAAAAAAAGAAAGGAACTTCAAATATGGCAGAAATACTCAATCAAGCTCAGCTTTCATTCAATTCAACAATCATAAATTCAAACGTCACTGTCGGTGAGCTGGTTTCGGCGCTTTCGCTGACAAAAACCGTGCTTCAAACGTCATACAGACGTGGCTCGTACCTGACTTATATCGTCAGTCTCGTCAATTCGAGCGGCAGTCCCTACACCGGCATAACGTTAACGGACGATCTCGGTAGCTATACTGTAGGAACCGTAACGGTATATCCTTTGGCATACGTAGACGGCACGGTACGTCTTTACGCAAACGGTACTTTGGGCACGTCTCCGACAGTAACCGCAGGTCCGCCGCTCACTTTTTCCGGCATCACCGTCCCGGCAAACGGCAACGTAATAATCGTTTACGAGGTGACGGTAACGGATTATGCGCTGCTTGACGCAGGCAGTCAAATCACGAACACCGCATCTGTCACGATCACGGATCCAACAACGGCAGTAACGGACAGCGAGACGATAAGTGTGGTTGAAGCGCCGTTAATTTCGATTACCAAGCACATGGAACCGACTACGGTCATCAGCAACGAAACTGTAACCTACACGTTTGTGATCGAAAATTACGGCAACACGGCGCTGAACGCAACAGACGGAAGTGTGCTCACCGACACCTTTACGCCTGCGCTTTCGGGAATAAGCGTAACTTTCAACGGCGAGGCATGGAGCGCGACGACAAACTACACCTATTCGGAAACAACGGGCGCGTTTGCAACGGTTGCGGGTGGCATAACCGTACCTGCCGCGACCTTCACACAGGACAGCGCTACGGGAATCGTCAGTGTTGTACCCGGAGTTTCGACTTTGGTTATTTCCGGAACAATTTAACGGCTTAAACAATAAAAAAGGATGCACGATGTGCATCCTTTTTTTATTGTTTTTCAACCGTCAGCATCCGCATTTTCGTCCGCTGTCACGGTCTCTTTCCTGAGCGATGTACGAAGGGGGATAAAATTCATTTACGGGGAAAGACATTGTTCGGAAAAGCGAGCAAGGATCGTCTTCTTCGGGGCTTACGCACTCTTTATCCGGAACGGTATATTCCGCCGCGGTGATCAGATATTGAGCCGGGCGCTCGATTCTGACAACAGAGAAAAATCCAAGCGACACAACGAGGAAACGGTCATTGTCCGTGCCTGCGAGAGGGCCTCCGCATTCGGACGCAACGCCTTCGGGGATGTCGTCCGCGGAACAGCAACAACAGCAGCATGTCTGCGGCTCCGCGATTTTCGAATTGAGGATGATGGGATCCACGGTTTCGAGGACCGCGATCGGGAGATTGGTATTTATGCGTGCGCCGCAAAGGTTGGGCTTTTTGCAAAAGTTATCCTCGAAAGGATCGCTTTTGAAGATGCTTACATTGCCCTCTGATGCGAAAAGAATCACTCTTTTTTCCACAGCAGCTATACCGACAAGCTCCTGAGGCATACCGTTACAGCAAACTTCGACAGTGACTTTAACGTATATTCTTATGTTGATCTGATAAAATCCGCGATTGAACGGAACGGAGTTGACGTCAATGTCCGCGTTTATTATCTGTGCCGATTTTGTTCGTACGGACTGAGTTCTCGAAATCAACTCCTGACCGAAGTCGCTGAGATATACTCTCACGTCTTCAAAGCAATCCTTATCCCGACAGGAGTCAAGCACTCTGTACGTATCTATACACACGGTTTCCGTCCCCTGGCACGACTGATTTATATTATTATTTCTGTTCTCAAGCATTGAGAAGCATTCCTCCTTACATTATAAAGCGCAAAAGCCTTTCGAAAAACGCTCTGACGCTTTCAACAACATAATATGCTTTTCTTTCGGATACTGTTACTCGGCAAAACAAAAAGAGAGCCGAAGCTCTCTTTTGTTTCATATAATATTCTTTTATATGTACTTTTTCATGGTTTCGGTTGCTTCATCGGCTGAAATTGTCGATGTAACAATTACGTTTATACCGTTTCTATCGGAAAACTCGGAAATCTCGTCAAGCAGAAGATCAAACGCCGCTTTGTCTTCCTTACAGATGCGAAGTGCGGAGTCTATAAAAAGCTCTTTAACATCATGGTTGCTTGCATAAATGCCGGAAATGAAGCCGAAAAGCGATTGTGCATCGGAAATGAAATATTCCTCGGCAGAAATGAGTCTGCACTGATGCTTGATGTCATAGCGAAGCTTGTCGGATCTTTCGATGCAAACAACGGATCCGCTGGAATTTTCAACGGCATTGTTTACCATATCAATAAGCTGCTTTGTCTTTCCTGTTCCTTTAAGTCCAATAATCAGTTTTAACATTAGGTTCCTCCGTTACGACAGTTTTAACTTGTCGTGATAATCGTTATAGTCATTATAGCAGATTATTCGCAAATATTCAACCGTCAATTTTTGAAAAGTGACAATAATTATTTTATTCATCAAAGTGAAGCTATGCGCGCTTCGAGATCGGCTTTCATTTCCTCATAACCGGGCTTGCCGAGCAGAGCGAACATATTCTTTTTGTAGCTTTCGACTCCGGGCTGATCAAAGGGATTTACACCGGAGATATAGCCGGAAACGGCACAAGCGAGCTCGAAGAAATAAATAAGCTCTCCAAGACTTGCTTCGCTTCTGTCGGGTGTTTCGATGACGATGTTCGGCACGCCGCCGTCAACATGCGCCAGAAGCGTTCCGAGCATTGCAGTATGGTTGATTTCGTCGATTTCGCGTTCCGCGATAAAGTTGAGTCCGTCGATATTCTCGGAATCGAACGGAACTTTATAAGAATCGTTCGGATGTTTGATATCGATAACGGTTTCAAAGAGGTTACGTGTTCCGTCCTGAACGAACTGACCGAGAGAGTGCAGGTCGGTCGAGAATATAACGGATGCGGGATAAATGCCCTTGCCGTCCTTGCCTTCGCTTTCGCCGTAAAGCTGTTTCCACCATTCGGAAAGCATTGCCGCAGCAGGCTCGTAGCTTACGAGAATTTCGGTTGTTTTTCCGTGTCTTGAAAGGATATTGCGAAGTGCCGCATACTGGAGGCACGCATTTTCCTCATAAGGCGCAGAGGTATACTTTGCTCTTGCGTTTGCGGCGCCTGTCATAAGAGCGTCAATATCAATTCCGGCAACTGCGATCGGAAGCAGGCCGACAGCGGTAAGCACGGAGAAGCGTCCGCCGATGTCATCAGGTACAACGAAGGTTTCGTAGCCGGTTTTGTCCGCGAAACCCTTAAGCGTTCCGCGCGCGCGGTCGGTTGTTGCGAAAATTCTCTTTTTCGCTTCTTCTTCGCCGTACTTTTTGTTCATCATTTCGCGGAAAATACGGAAAGCGATAGCCGGTTCGGTTGTCGTTCCGGACTTGGAAACAACATTCACGCAAACGTCCTTGCCCTCGCAAAGCTTGAGAAGCTCCGCAATGGAGGATGCGCTGATGTCCTTACCTGCAAAATAAATTTCGGGGGTATCCTTGGGGAGTGCGTTATAATTGTTGGATTTTATGTACTCGATTACGGCACGAGCGCCGAGATAAGAGCCGCCGATACCGATAACAACGAACACGTCACACATTTTTTTGATGCGTTCCGCAGCCGCTTTGATGCGCGCAAATTCTTCTTTATCGTAATTTACGGGGAGATCAGTCCAACCGAGAAAATCATTGCCGGGACCGTTCTTTGCAAGAACCGTTGCGAGCGCAACTTCGGCACTTCCCTTCATATATTCGATTTCGTGCGGACGCACAAACTGACTTACAAATTTTTTATTAAGATTGATACTCATAGCTAACTGCCTTTCTTCAGACTTTCGTTAAAACATGAGTTATTTTAGCACAAACGCGCACTTTTTTCAAGAGTTTCGGATTTATTTGCAAAGAATCCCACGCATTATTTTATAAACAACTCCGAAATAGCCTATTTTGTCTGCGTTTTCGGTTGCGGTGACGGGAATTTCACCTATAATTTCGCCGTCGGCAAAATATGTAACCGTTCCGACTTCATCTCCGACGGAAACAGGCGCCGAGACGTCCTCGAAAAGCGCTATCGTTGACGTTACGTTTTTGTCCATTCCTTTTTTCAGTACGGCGGTAAAGCCATCGTGGGCGCTTTTCACCGACGAAACCGCACTTCCCTTCACTTTCACGTTTTCGCATTCCGCCGGGGCATCGGAATAAACACAATAATTCGCGTAGCCGTAATCAAGCAGAGCTTTTGCCGCCTCGTTTCGCACGTCACGCGTCGGAGAGCCCATTATGACGGCTATCAGCGACATACCGTCACGCTCTGCGGTTGCGGAAATGCAAAATCCGGCTTTGGAGGTCGAACCTGTTTTCAATCCGGTTGCACCGCGATAAAAGCGTATGAGGCGATTCGTATTTGTCAGTCCGAATTCACCGTTTCGTATCGAATCCATCCAAACGGTCGTAAATTCGAAAATTTCGGGGTGGTTGACTATAAGCTCGCGTGACATAAGCGCTATGTCTCTTGCGCTTGTGAGATGCGAAGCGGAATCTTCCGCGTCGTCAAGCCCGTTGGTGTTGACGAAATTCGTATTTTCCATCGAAAGCTCCGCAGCGCGCGCGTTCATTCGTGCGACAAACTCATCCTCGCTGCCCGCAATATATTCAGCCAAAGCGACGCTTGCATCATTTGCGGACGCGATCACGACACATTTGAGCAATTCGCGAACCGTCATTACTTCGCCGGGCTCAAGATAGACCTGTGAACCGCCCATGGAGGCAGCATTTTCGCTGACAGACACGACATCGTCCATTGTAACAGCGCCGGATTTCACCGCTTCCATAACCAAAAGTATCGTCATTATTTTCGTCACCGAAGCCGGGCGCAGTGCCTCGTCCGCATTGGATTCATACAAAATCGTTCCCGTTGACGCTTCCATAAGTATGCAGCTTTTGCAGTCGAGTGAAAGCGACGTTTGAACGGATTCGTTGGTTTCAACGCT
Source organism: uncultured Lachnospiraceae bacterium (assembly GCA_964456045.1). GTDB lineage: Bacteria > Bacillota > Clostridia > Oscillospirales > CAG-272 > DTU064. The sequence goes on along the minus strand of CAYWAD010000003.1, from coordinate 34,598 downwards.
CGTCGATTCAACTTCGTCGCCGTCCGCACTTGCGAAAATTCCGTTCTGCAAAAGCAAGATAGCAGCGCAGATCAACGCCGCGGCTCGCATAAGGCTGTGATTCGTTTTTTTCATATCTTACCTCACGTTTTGTTTCGTTTTCGTTTAATTATATGAAAAAACTTCCGCGACAATTCTCCGCAAAACAAAAAAGCACGCTTTTCGCGTGCTTTTTATAAGATTCAATCAGTTATTTTCGTCGTAGTCGCTTTCGTTAGCACTTGTAAGCGTGAACACGATAACGTCGCCGTCGTTTACGTAGTTATCTGCTGCTCTGCCGCTTGTGGGCTCAACTCCGTTGATGGTGTAGGTCCAGAAGAATGTTACGTTATTTCCGTCATCATCTTTACCGAGGAATCCCTTGTATGTTGAAACAACAGAAACGGACTTTTGGTTGGATTCAAGTGTGTATTGGATGTCATATTCTTTGCAAGCATCGATGAATGCATCGAGAGCGCTTACCTGTTCGCCTTCTTCATAAGGGATTTCGATGGATACATCGTTAAGGAAAACGCGATCTTCTGCGGGAATCATAAATTCATCGTTGCCGGCAGCTTCTTCTTCGTTGTAACGATATGTGATGTAGTCATCGCCGAGTTTTATACCAACGGTAACTGTCATTTTGTTCTTACCGCAACCTACGAACATGCAAGAAAGCATAAGTACAGCAAGGAGAAGTGTTAAAATTCTGAAGTTTGTCTTTTTCATAAAATCCTCCAAAAAGTATTTGATGATTTTTGTTTACTTAATTATAATACATCTCAAATCGCGTGTCAAGCACTTTATTACAAATCACCCACACAAGATTTGCAGATATTTATGCAATTGTCACACAGCAAAGTGAAAATCAATGCTCCGCAAAATTTGTTTACGGAGCATCGACTTATCGTTTTTTGTTTTCACAAGCAACAACCGCTTTATACGACAGGGGCGGTAGTTTCTTCGCTCGTTCCGGTTGATGTTTCCTCCGGCGAGGTTGTTACCTCGGAAGTATCATCGGTTGTATCAGTCGGCTCGGTATTCGCACCGGGATCTGTTGTCTCGGATTCGGGCGGCGACGTATCCGTTTCCGGCGGTGCCGTATCCGTTGTTGTCTCCGGTGGTGCAGTCTCAGTATCCTTTACTCCGAACTGAGACGTATCTATTCCGGTTGATTTATCGTAATTATAATGCTCGTAGCAGAACCTGTTAAACGGTTCGCTAACACCGGAGGTTCCGCAATACTCACCATCCTTCAGCATATTTGCGAAGAACGAAACTCCCCACCACCCCGACGGCTGAACTTTTGACGGAAGCTCCCTGTACACATACTGAGCATCCGTTACCGTTACCTCTATCGGGAAGCTTCGATTTTCGACCTTGATCAAACCGTACTGAACAATGTTTTTGCTGCTGCAATATTGGCTTGCAACGCCGCCCGTTGACTTATCGTAGTTAACGATGACGTGGCAGTCGCATTCCTCTGTCGGTGCCGTATCAACAGTGAAATATCCCGTTTGAGCGCGGCTTCCGCGAGGGTCAAGCTTGCAGGCATCGGTGATGAGCTTGCCGGAATCCTTACAGTACGTACACTTTACAATGCCCGTTGCGTCCTCGAATTCTTTAAGTGTCTCATTCCCTGCCTTGACCGAATCGAAGATCTTCTCATGCACCTTTGTCATTATCGTATCCCAAATAAGTGCGGCGGAAGCGCCGGGATAATCCGACAGCGTTTGGTTGAGGTCATATCCGAACCAAACTCCGCAAAGATAATACGGTGTATAACCTACGAACCACTTATCGTAGTTAGACGTTGTTGTACCGGTTTTTCCGGCAACATCTATACTGGACTTGAGCGTGATTTTTTTAGCTGTACCGCTGTCAACAACGGCTTCCATCAGCTTTGTCATTATATCGGCAGTCTGTTCGCTTATTACGATTTCGGAAGGATCGTCCGTGGAAAGGATTGTATTTCCGTCCGCATCGGTTACTTTTATATAAGTTCTTGACGTATTGTAAACACCGCTGTTCGGGAAAATCTGATATGCGGATGTCAGCTCTCTCAAAGTTACGCCATACGAAAACTGACCGAGTGCAAGAGGCGCAGCTGCTTTATCCGAATAGACAACGCCTGCTTCGTTCTCATAGCTTTCTATGAGGTTGTCCATGTGGCATTTTTCCTTCAGGAACGTAAACGACTCTTCGACTCCGACGAGCTGAAGCACGCGCACCGCGATCGTATTCGTGGAATTTCGGATGGCATCGTACACGGTTGTAAGTCCGTTGTATTTGCCGGTGGAGTTTCGCGGCCACGCTACCGCATCCTCGACGTCAGTATAGGTTCCGAAGTTGACGGGAACATCGTCAAGCACACTTCCCCAAGTTACAAGTTCTTCCTCAATTGCGGGGGCATAGACTGAAAGCGGCTTAATTGACGAACCGCACGGACGAAGCGACTGCGTCGCTCTGTTCAGGATTCGGCTTCCCTCTTTTTCTCCTCTGCCACCGACAAGAGCGAGAATATCACCTGTATACGGGTCCATTATTATCGCCGAAGATTGCGGCTGAATTCCCGTGCCGCCTGTCGGAAACATTGAATCGTCAAGATAAATTTCCTCAAGCAATTCCTGAATTTCGGGATCCATTACGGTATAAATTTTGAGTCCGCCGGTATAAAGCTTCAATTCCGCAACAGTTTCGGAGACACCGTACGTTTCGGCATAGTCCTCGATGAAATCACTTATGACAGCATCGGTATACCAAGACGTAACGCCTGTTGAAACCGTACTTTCCGTACTGTTCAGGACAAGATCGGCATAATAGACCTCATCGTACTCCGCTTGCGTTATATATCCCTGATCGAGCATTGCGTCAAGGACCGTACGACGACGTTCGGTATTATATTCCGGGTTTCGAATCGGATCGTATTTATACGGCGATTTCGGGATCGCAGCAAGCGCCGCGCACTCTATAAGTGTCAGCTCGCTTACATCTTTACCGAAATAGGTATGCGCCGCACTTTGAACGCCGGTACAGTTTTGAGAAAAGCTTATGATATTCAGATACATCGTTATAATTTCTTCTTTACTGTACGACGATTCGACATTTATTGCGCGCAAAATCTCCTGCACCTTACGTTGGATCGTAAAGTCATCATCTTGCGTTGCGTTTTTAACAAGCTGCTGAGTTATTGTTGAGCCGCCGAACGTCTCTTTAATGTGCAAAACCTGGTTTGCCGCCGCAGCGACTGTACGGAACCAGTCAACTCCGCCGTGACTCCAGAAGCGCTCATCCTCGATTGCAATAAAAGCGTTTACGAGATTATCCGGAAGCTCGGTATAATTCGCCCAAATGCTGTATTCCGCGCCGGCAAGCACCTGGTTGTCAATCTCGACGGCGGTACCGACTCGATTTTCCCTGTCCGTATAGTCCATATAATAAAGCTGAGATGACTGATCCGCAGAGGTGATTATAAGGCTGTCGTCAAATGTTGGGTCGATATTATTGTTAATATACACGGCGAAAGCCGTAACGACGATAATTCCCGTAACGGCACAAATAAGCAAAAGCGTTATGATAATATCCATAACAAAGGCAAGAGCCGTATATATTACGCGGAGAATTATTCCCAACGCATATAAAAATTCTTCAAGCCAATTGATATTTTTGTTTTTTTCCTTGAGATATTGAAGCAGACGTTCCGCCCATTTCGGCAGGATTCTTTCTTTTTTTGCATTATCTTCCGTCACACCCATACCTCCTTTTTAATTGGATTTTGCCGATTTTCACCGACTTTATTTGTTATTATAAACCACATATTTGAATAATTTATTAATGAAGCGGAGATAATACCGACAATTAAAAAATTTACAAATAGGTGCTGTTATGAAAAAGATAATTCGCACATCCGCATCGGTACTTTTGATTTCCGCTTTTGCCGCTGTCAGCGGTGCGCTTTTCGCTTTGATGGAAAGCGAAGAAACCTTTGAAATAACCGAGTCCGCCAGTTTTGTCAGAGCCGAAACCGACGATGAGTTTTCGTCCGACGCTGTTTTCACGGTTTCATATTGCGACACGCGGTATATTCTCCGCGAATACAACGGCAAGATCGGGATTTTCGAAGCATCCGACGACAAAACTCCGCTGAAAACGCTTGATGTATACGTTTTCACGCTTCCGGAAAGCGTATCGGAAGCGCTCAAAGTCGGCATCGACTGCGACATTGACCGTCTTTGCCGCTACATCGACTCTTTCACGAGCTGAATCATCTCAAAACGACATTTTCGCCGTCGAGCAGTTCTTTCAGCTCCGCAAACAGACGTTTTGATGTTACGTCCGCTCCGCATTCCTCAAAACGAGTGTACTTCCCTGTTTTTTTGTTATAAACAAAAACGGTGAGCGAGCCGCAAAAGATACGGATCAGCGCCGTTGCGCGTTTGTAAGCGTCAGATTCTTCATCCGGGACTCGGATGTAAAGGCGAGTAGGCTGTTTTTCCGGCATTTCCCGCGATCCCCGCTTTTCGGAATTTTTCGGATTGGAAGTTACGTCAGGCGCACGACGTTCCGCGGTTGCTTCGGTAAGCAATTCGCACGATGAAAGCAAAATTTTCGGCGCGGCTTCCTCCTCACAGGAAAGCTCACCAACTATGTAAATCGGTTCTTCGCCGTATAAAAATTCCGAATAAAGTTCAAGCTTCTTCGGGAACACGAGAACTTCAATATCCGAAGATTTGTCTTCTACGACGGCAAACATCATCTTGCCGCCTTTTCTCGTTTCTTTTACCGTCCTGCTCGTAACTATCCCCGCAATCCTGACGCGGCATTTATCACCGTATTCGAGCTTTTCCGCAGCGGAAGCTTCGTTTTCAATCTCCTCATCTCCGACGGCTTCCTTTATATCGGCTATGCGATCCGGACGAAGCTCATCAAGCTTTTCATCGTAATCGTCGAGGAAGTGACCGGAAAAATACATTCCGGACACTTGCTTTTCGAGGCTGAGCAAGCGTTTTTTCGAAAATTCGGGGATGTCGGGGTATTCGAACTCGACCGTCTGCATCGAGGTATTCCCTCCGACGGAAAACATATCGAGCTGACCCGAAACTCCGGTTCGTTTTTTCTCGTGAAGGTTGTCGATTATGGCTTCATAAGACGCGACAAGTTGGCTTCGTCTTTGACCGAGCCGATCAAACGCGCCGCTCTTTATAAGCGACTCGACCTGACGCTTATTCATGTCGTACTCGTTCATTCGTACGGCAAAATCATAAAACGAACGAAATTTGCCGCCACGCTCGCGCTCCTCTGTTATTCTCTCGATAAATTGCCGTCCGAGCCCTTTGAGTGCCGCAAGTCCGTAACGGATGCCGTCCGCACCGACTGTATAATCGGCTTTACTCTCGTTAATATCGGGCGCGAGCACCTTTATGCCGTAATGTCCGCATTCTTCAATGTATTCGGCGGTTTTCCCTTCCCAGCCGAGCACCGAATCAAGCAGCGAGGACATATATTCCTTTGTATAATGGCGCTTCAGGTATGCGGTACGGTACGAAATGACTGCATACGCCGCCGCGTGACTTTTATTGAATGCATAGCTTGAAAACGATGCCATATCGTCGAAAAGCTCGTTTGCCTCGGCTTCGGTCATGCCTCTTTCGACTGCACCGGAAACAAAATCCGCCCTCTCGGCTTCAAGCACATCCGACTTTTTCTTCGCCATGGCACGTCTTACAACGTCCGCTCTCGCGAAAGAATAACCTGCAACCGCGCGAAAGATCTGCATTACCTGTTCCTGGTAGACGATACAGCCGTAAGTTTCGGATAAAATCGGAACGATGCCGGGATGCGTATACTTAATTCCACCGCCGTTATGCTTACGTTCGATATACGCCGGTATCGAATCCATCGGTCCCGGACGGTAAAGCGCGATTGCGGCAATTATATCGGCAAGGCAGCTCGGAAGCATCTTTGTGAGCATTCTTCGCATACCCGTTGATTCAAGCTGGAACACGCCGTTTGTATCTCCGCTTCCGATCATTTCATATGTGGCATTGTCGTCATACGGGATGAGTGCTATGTCGAAGTCCGGTTCACTTTCGAGGATTCGCTTCACCGTATTTGATATTATCGTGATATATCTGAGCGCAAGAAAATCAAACTTTACAAGTCCTACCTTGGCAACAGTATCCATTTCGAACTGGGTAACGACGGTTCCGCCGTTGACCGCCAAGGGCACAATGTCCGAAAGCGGCTCGCTTGTTATGACCACGCCTGCGGCATGCGTTGACGCGTGACGAGGCATTCCCTCAAGCGCCTTTGCGGTATCTATCAAGTTTCTTATTTCGCTTGACGATTCGTAAAGCTCCTTGAGTTCTTTCCCTTTCAATGCTTCTTCAAGCGTTGAGCCGGGGAACTGCGGAATCAGCTTAGCGATTTTATCAACGTCGGAATAGGACATTCCGAGCGCACGTCCGACATCTCTGACCGCGGCGCGCGCCGCCATGGTGCCGAAGGTGATTATCTGCGCGACATGCTCCGAGCCGTACTTTTCGCGAACATAATCTATTACCTCGTCGCGCCTGTCGTAACAAAAGTCAACGTCAAAATCCGGCAAGCTGACGCGCTCCGGATTGAGGAAGCGCTCGAACAAAAGTCCGTATCTTAGGGGGTCTATATCCGTGATGCCGATCAGACATGCGACAAGGCTGCCCGCGCCCGAACCGCGTCCGGGACCGACGGGAATACCGTTTTTCTTTGCGTACGCTATAAAATCCGCGACGACAAGATAGTATTCGTCAAACCCCATTCCGACAATTACGGACAGCTCGTATTCGATGCGCTCGCGGTAATCCTTTTCGCTGTGTTTTTCGTCGTAAACGATGTGTGCGCGCGAAATTTTATCCGCAAGTCCCTTTTCAACCTCGTTTTTCAGGTATGTTTTCGGCTCAACGCCGCCCGTAAAGGGATATTTCGGCATATATATTTTGTCGAAATTCAGCTCAAGGTTACACATATCCGCGATTTTTTGCGTATTTGTGATAGGTGTACCGTCTGCTACATTGCCGAAAAGTCTTGTCATCTCTGCGGTGGACTTAAAATAAAATTCGTCCGTTTCAAAGCCGAACGGTCTGCCGTCGGTGATGACATTATTTGTCTGTATGCACATCAAAACAGCCTGCATATCGGCGTCCTTGCGGTAAGGATAGTGGACGTCATTGGTTGCTACAAGACCGATGCCCGTTTCGTTCGATATTTTCACAAGCGCTTCGTTGACTGCTTTTTGATCATCCATTCCGTGGTTTTGAAGCTCAAGATAGAAGCTGTCCTCCCCGAAAATATCGCGCATTGTGAGCGCATATTCCTTTGCGGCGGCAAAATTTCCCGCGATGATCGCGCGCGGAATATATCCGGCAAGGCAAGCGGAAAGCGCGATAAGTCCTTCGGAATAGGCTTTCAAAAGTTCCGTATCAACTCTCGGTTTGGAGTAAAACCCCTCCGTCCAGCCGAGAGAAACGAGCTTCATAAGATTTTTATATCCGACTTCGTTTTTACAAAGCAAGACAAGGTGATAAGGCGAGGATGATCTGCCATCCTTTTTATCGAAACGAGACGACGGTGCGACGTACACTTCGCAGCCGATGATAGGCTTTATCCCCTCTTTTTTGCACGACTCATAAAACTTTATAACTCCGTACATGGAGCCGTGATCCGTTATCGCAACGGCAGTTTGGCCCATGTCCTTTGCTAATTTCGGAATGTCTTCAACTCGGCAAGCGCCGTCGAGCAAGCTGTATTCCGAATGCAAATGCAGATGACAAAAGTTCGCCATACGGCACCTCCCTTTTAATTATTTCTGTATTTATCCGCGATGGCGATTATTCGCTTTATGCGCGCGTTGACGGTTGATTTGGACACGCCCTCCGGGAACAGCGAAGCAAGCTGCAAAAGCGAAAGCTCCGGATTTTCAAGCCTTAGCATCGCAGTTTTGTATAGTGTTTCGTCAAGCATGGAAATGCGCTCGGTTTCGATAAGGAAATTGATCGCATCACAGGCACGTTCCGCTGCGGCGGTGGATTTATTGATGTTCGATATGTCCGTGTTATTCGCGCGGTTGAGTGTTTCTCTCACGTCAGCCTCCATCCGCGCATTTACTATGTCATACATAACGCGATTGCTTCCTGCGGCGGCAAAAAACTCACCGATCGAATCGCTCGATTTTATATACAGCACATACGCGGCGCGCCTTCGGCGTTTTTTCGGCTCAAAGCCGCACGCCGTCAAAAGCTCAAATGCGTTTTCCGCCGCTTCTTCGGTGCGAAATGTAAAATCAAGGTTATATTCGTGCGATGCGGGATCGTTCATGCTTCCAGCGGCAAGAAAAAGTCCGCGAAGCATCGCGCCGCGACAGCCGGCGCACTTCAAATGGCTCACGCTCGAAAGCGGAGCTTCGCTTCTTACATCTGCGATTTTATCGCTGTGAAAAAACTCAGCCAAAAGCGCATAAAAGTAATTTTTCACGTCACTGTTGCGAAAGTTCGGCTCATCAGGGAGAACAGCAGACATTGCCGTCACAATATTTTTACGGCAACAATTATTCTTAACGCGCCCTAATATGAGCTCTGATTTTATTTCCGATGAATATGACATGTTACATATAAATGAGCTCGCGCTCGATTTTAATTCCGTGTTTTTTTTCGATTTCCGCAGTTATCAGCTCAACCAGAGCCTTAACGTCCGCCGCGGTTGCGCCGCCTTTGTTGACGATGAAGCCTGCATGCTTAGTTGAGACCTCGGCTCCGCCGATGCTGTGACCTTTAAGACCCGCTTCGTCGATGAGTTTCGCCGTAAAATAGCCGGGATAACGCTTAAAAACGCTTCCCGCGCTCGGATATTCGAGCGGCTGTTTTTCCCTGCGTCTGCTCATAAGATCCGCCATTTTCGCGAGGATTTCGTCGCTTTTTCCGCGTTTTAATTCAAACTCCGCGGACAAGACCGTAAGCGGACGGTGACGGATTATGCTTTCTCTGTAACCGAGCGAAAGTTCGTCCTTTGTCAAGGTCAAAACCGAATCAGACTCGGCATCGTAACATTTCGCCGAAACGATGACATCGGCAATTTCACCGTCGTACGCGCCTGCATTCATTGCGACAGCACCGCCGACCGTGCCGGGAATGCCATACGCAAATTCAAGCCCCGAAAGTCCTGCCTTCTGCGCCATGGATGCAGTTGACGTAATGCCGCGTCCGGCTTCGACCGTCACTTTTGTGCCGTTGATATTTATGTTTGAAAGCTTGGTTGTGACTACAAAAACTCCGTCATATCCGTCATCCGAAACGAGTACGTTCGACCCATTACCAAGCACGGAATGGCGTATTTTCTCGTCCTTCAAATACCGCAAAAGGGCGCAAAGCGCCCCTTTTGTTTTTGGATATACCGTCACAGCCGCCTCGCCTCCGATCTTAAACGATGTAAGCTCGGATGCGAGAGTGTTGAGGCTGTAATCATATTCGTCCGCATTGCGGGAAACAAACTCAATTATACCGTTATTTTTCAAGATTTTTCTCCGGAATAGCATATTTCGTAAAGTTCATTAAGGCTTTTGATCGTATAAAGGGGAGACACGTCACCGCCGTCTTTTCCGTTCGGATTGAACCAGCAGGTATCGAGTCCAGCATTTATTCCGCCCTTAATGTCGCTTGAAAGCGAATCTCCGACGAGAAGCACGCGATGCTTGTTTTTGTCGGTAATTCCAAGCTCATCGAACACTATATTGAAAAATTCGATTGCAGGCTTATCGTAGCCCATTTCGTCGGAAATAAACGCTTTTTTTATGTATTTTGTTATGGGCGAGCGCGAAAACCGCCCCTTTTGGACGCTTGTTGTGCCGTTTGTAACGATATAGAGGTCAAAATCCTTTGAAAGCTCGCGGCAGACCTTCTCGGATTCCGAAAAGAGTATCGACTTTCGGGAAAGCGCTTCCAAATAAAAATCCGAAATATCCTTGGGAGTTTTATTCGATTTGACCTTATCCGGATCAAGCGCCGCCATAAGCTTGGCGAAGCGCTCCACTTTCAGCTTATCACGCGTTGTTTCACCGCGTTCGAGCGCCTTCCATTCGCGGTCGTTTATTTCGTGATAGAGCGCAACCGTATCCGAATCGCACGGGATGCCGGCAAATTCGAGGCTTTCTTTAACCGACAGCTCCTCGGAAGCATCAAAATCGTACAAGGTTCCGTCCGCATCTAAAAGAATTATGTCGTACTTCATCAAAGCGTGAACTTATGGAAGGTCTTTTTGCCTTTTTTAACGATAACATCGGCTTCGAATGCGGACTTTTCGAGCGCAAGCGCAGGATCCGTGATCTTTTCGCCGTTTACAAGAACGCCGCCCTGCTGGACGAGGGTTCTTCCCTCTCTGCGCGAGGGAGCGAGCTTCGCCTTGATCATCATATCGAGAATGCCGATTTTACCGTCTGTGAAATCCTCGTCGGAAAGTGCTGTTGTGGGCATATTTTCGGAATTTCCGCCTCCGCCGAACACGGCTTTTGCCGCTGCATCCGCCTTATCCGCTTCTTCCTTACCGTGAACCATTTCGGTAAGCTCGTATGCGAGGATCTCCTTCGCTTTATTAAGCTGCGAGCCTTCCCATTTATCCATTTCCTCGATCTGTTCGAGGGGGAGGAAAGTGAGCATGCGGATACACTTCAGGACATCCGCATCATCAACATTACGCCAATACTGATAGAAATCGAACGGGCTGGTTTTGTTGGGATCGAGCCAAACTGCGTTTCCTGCCGTTTTACCCATTTTTTTGCCCTGCGAGTCGGTGAGGAGAGTTATTGTCATTGCGTGTGCGTCAGCACCGAGTTTACGTCTGATAAGTTCCGTACCGCCGAGCATATTCGACCACTGATCGTCTCCGCCGAACTGCATATTACAGCCGTAATTCTTGTAGAGATGATAGAAGTCGTAAGACTGCATGATCATATAGTTGAATTCAAGGAAGGAGAGTCCCTTTTCCATTCTCTGCTCGTAGCACTTTGCGCGGAGCATATTATTGACGGAGAAGCAAGCACCGACGTCTCTGAGAAGCTCAACATAGTTAAGCTTGAGAAGCCAATCGGCGTTATTGATCATCATAGCTTTGCCCTCTCCAAAGTCGATAAAACGTTCCATCTGACGTTTGAAGCACTCGGCATTATGATTGATATCGTCAATTGTAAGCATTTTTCGCATATCGGTTCTGCCGGAGGGGTCACCGATCATTGTTGTACCGCCGCCGATGAGCGCTATGGGCTTATTTCCCGCCATTTGGAGACGTTTCATAAGTGTAAGCGCCATAAAATGACCTGCGGTCAAGCTGTCAGCGGTGCAGTCAAAACCGATGTAGAAGGTTGCCTTGCCGGCATTTATCATAGTTCTGATCTCGTCTTCGTTTGTTACCTGAGCAAGAAGTCCTCTTGCTTTGAGTTCTTCGTAAATTCCCATTTTTGTTAGTTCCTTTTCAAAAAATTAATATCATATAAGCGCAGTCTTGTCCAGCAAATTTTCAGTTTATACGCCGTGCTTGACTCCCTCTGCGATAAGCTCACGAGCCGCATTTTTTTGAGTTTCCGTGACATTTATACCGCCGATTATACGAGCGATCTCGTCCGTCCTTTCATCGCCGGTGACGGATCTTACGGTCGTTTCGGTTCTGCCGGCGACTTCGTGCTTTTCGACAAGCAAATGAGTATCCGCAAGCGACGCGATCTGCGCGGAATGCGTGATTGCGATGATTTGACGAGTTTTTGCGCTGTCTTTGAGCTTTAATCCGATCTTGCCTGACGTAGCCCCGGAAACGCCCGTGTCGATTTCATCGTATATCAGAGTTTCCTCGCAACGTTTCTTACTGCCGACGCTCTTTATCGCCAGCATAACGCGAGAAAGCTCTCCTCCCGATGCCGCCGTTGCGAGCGGACGGACATCCTCGCCTGCGTTGGCGGATATGTAAAATTCCGCGGACTCAGCACCGAACGAGCTGAGCTCCGTTTCCGTGAAATTAACTGTAAATGTAACCTTCGGCATATCAAGTCCGACAAGCACGCGGCAAATTTCGTCCGACATTCGGCTCGCCGCCGCTTTGCGTTTGTTTGTCAGCTTTTCCGCCGCGGAAGCTGCGATTTTTTTCGCTTCAGAAAGCTTTTTTTCAAGCTTTGAGATGCGTTCTTCGTTATTTTCGATTGCATCGAGCTTATCGGCTGCTTCGTCTCTGTGCTTGAGAACAGCGGCAAGTGTGCCGCCGTACTTACGCTTCAATCGATATATAATATCGAGCCTGTCCTCGATTTTTTCAAGTCTTTCCGCAGGATCCTCGTCATCCGCGCTTCCAAGCGAAAATTCATCGTAGGTGCGTCTTGCTATATCTTCAAGCTCAACGGCTATCGAGCGAAGCTTTTCCGCGTCCTCCTCGGCGCTTTTCGAATATTCGGAAAGTTGCTCCATCGCGGACGCCGCTCTCCCCACAAGATACGCTGCCGAAGCTCCCTTTTCGTTGCCGTACGCCGCACGGTAGACGAACGCGGCAAGCTTGGTTATTTTTTCGCCTGCCTTCAGCCGCGATTTTTCGAGCGTCAGTTCTTCTTCCTCGTCTGCGGAAAGCTTTGCGGAATCTATCTCTTTTATTTGATATTTCAAAAGATCTGCTGCGAGTGCCCCCTCATTCGAAAGACGCTTCACCTCCTCGTACTCGCTTTTTATCGCGCTGTATTTTTCATAAAGCGCGACGTATTCGACAAGCTCCTCGGACGTTTCCGCGTAATCGTCAATCAGCGCGAGCTGAGCTTCCGCCGTTTTCAGCGAAAGGCTCTCGCTTTGACCGTTGACTGTGATCATAGACGACATTGCGCGCTTCAAATTGACAAGGGAGACACTTCTGCCGTTGATTTTGACGGTGTTTTTTCCGTCCGACGTGATTGTTCTTTCGACGGTCAGTTCCCCGTCCTCTACCGAGATTCCGAGCTCACACACGGCATTTTCGGTTTCCTCCGGGACTTTCGTAAATATTGCGCTCACATAAGCACGGCTTTCGCCCGTGCGTATAAGCGACGTTTGCGCCTTTGCGCCGAGCAAAAGTGCAAGCGAGCCTATGATTATGGATTTACCTGCACCTGTTTGACCTGTGATTACGGTAAATCCGCCGTTAAAATCAATATCAAGCGATTTTATGACCGCTATATTTTCAATATGCAGAGATGAAATCATTATTTTCCGTCCCCGTTCAGGAGTTTTTCATAAGTTCCTTTATCTTTTCGCAGAAATCATCCGCATCGTCCTCCGTTCTCGTAACGACGATGATGCAGTCATCCCCTGCCACGCAACCGAGAATACTCGGCGAGGCGATTCCGTCTATTGACGACGCAATCGCAGGTGCCATGGACGGGAAAGTTTTTATAACGACGTTATTGAAAGCGTAATCTACGCCGGTGATGGATTCGGCAAGCGCCAAATTAAACTTCGCTATGCTGACTCCGACGTGACTTTTTGGCTGTATATATTTGTAAACGCCCGTCTCCGTGGTTATTTTAGACAATTTGAGTTCCCTAATGTCTCTCGAAACCGTTGCCTGAGTTACGTTGTAGCCTTCTTCGCGAAGCTTTTCTATAAGCTCCTCCTGCGTTTCCACATCAAATCGCGATATAAGCTCCAAAATTTTGTTCTGTCTTTTGCTTTTCATTTATTAACCTCACAATATATGTGATTTTTCGGCATCAGCGTCCCGTCATTTTCGAACGAAAGACACCGGTGAATCCGTTTTTATCTATTGAAACAAAGCGAGTTTTCTTTTCGCTTTTCCTTATGATGACGTAAGCGCCGTCCGGAATTTTCACGGACTCGGCACCGTCCGCGCTCAGCTCAAGCGAGCCGCGTCTCCAGTCCCCTGCGCGGCAAACGAAAACGCTGTTTGAGGCGTAAACCGCCGGGCGAGCAAGCACGGAATGAGGGCATATCGGCGTTACGCAGATGCAGTCCATCGAGGGGTCTATGAGCGGACCTCCGGCAGAGAGCGAATACGCCGTCGAGCCTGTCGGCGTTGCGAAAATAACGCCGTCGGAATCGTAACGTCCCGCGTCCTGACCGTGACAATACAGCTCGATCGGTGCGATCACGGAAGAAGCGGCTTTTGTAATTACAATATCGTTAAGTGCCGCTTCGACGCTGTAATAAACCTTATCTTCAAGGATGATTTCGGCAGAAAGCATCGTCCGTTCCTCGATCGCGTAGCGACCGTGAAGCACGCTTTTGAGCGTGTCAAGGCTATTAACATTGACCGCCGCCATATAGCCGACATTTCCGGTATTTACGCCGAGAATCGGCACCTCAAACCGAAGTGCCTCATGCGCGGCGGAAAGCACTGATCCGTCACCTCCGACGGAAATGATCAAATCCGGCGCGTATGTGCCGTTATACTGCAAAATATCATCTTGCATATCGTTTGGAACGAAGGCTTTGTCCTTCACGGCGACGGCAACGTCCTCGTCAAGGCAGAGGCGAACAATCGAAGCAAACCTTGAATCGTTTTTATCCTTTATTCCGAGCGGCAAAAGCAATACTGTTTTCATTTTTTACAAACTCCCTGACATCTCTTTCGGAGATTTTCAGCTCCGTATTGTTTGTGAATCGGAAACAGGCAAGATATTCCGTATTTCCGCGTTTTGCGGCTCGTTCGTCGTTTATTCCGCCGCCCGAAACGGGTGACACAATAAGCTCCGTAGGCTCAAGTCCGAGCGATGCCGCAGCGAAAACGACACCAAAGATCGCTTCCGCTCTGTCCGCCGCTTCGGATACGACTCCCCTGCCGACTCTGCGTTTATCAAGCTCAAACTGCGGTTTTATCAGCGTGATAAACTTACCGTCCGGTTCGAGAACGGAGGCAACGGCGGGCAAAATCAACCTTTGAGATATAAACGAAACGTCGCAAACGGCTACAGAAACCTTACAACCGAGCTTTTCGGAAGTTAAATATCTTGCGTTTGTATTTTCCATTGACACGACGCGAGTATCCGCAAGAAGCTTTTCGTGAAGCTGGGATGTTCCCGAATCGACAGCGTAAACCTTTACGGCACCTCGTGAAAGCAGGCAGTCCGTAAAGCCGCCCGTTGACGCTCCGATGTCGATGCAGACCGCGCCGCTAACGTCGATTCCAAAGCGTGACAGCGCCGCATCGAGCTTCATTCCTCCCACGCTGACAAACGGGCAAACCTCCGAGCGCACAAAAATTTCATGCTCCGCCGCTTCGTCAATATCAAACGCCGGCTTTTTTACAGTTTTTCCGTCCACAGTGACAGCACCCTCGCAAACGAGGAACTTTGCTCTTGCTCTGCTTTCGGCATATCCGCGTTCATATAAATATACATCAAGTCTCATAAAAATATACTGTTTTATGAAGCGAAACGCAAACGAGAGTTAAGTTCACGAGCATCGTTCGGAGAGCCAAACGGCAAGATCGGTAAGCACTTCCGAACCGTCATATTTACTTATTTCTTCGATAGCCCATTGCGTCAATGTAATTACAAACGAACGAGCCTCCTCTTTGCTCATAAAGGAAAGGACTGTTGTTTTGCCGGCTTCGGCGTCACTGCCTCCTTCGTCCGTGTCAAGTATATCATCGATTATTTGGAACGCCAATCCGATCTCATTCGCATATGCGCGAACAGCCTCATATACGGAATCGTCGAGTGTTTTATCCTTATCCGCCGCGATAACGCCCAGAACTGCCGCCGCGGCGAAGAGGTCGCCTGTCTTTTTTCTTTGCATTTCTACGAGTTCTTCAAAGGAAACGTCGCGATTTTCGTAAAGCATATCGCATATCTGACCGCCGATCATTCCGTCGTGTCCTGCGAGCAAAGAAAGTATTGAAACGGCACGGCAATTTCTGTCCGCGTCGATAAACGGATTATCCGCAATGAGAGAGAACGCATAAGTCAAAAGCGCGTCACCTGCGAGTAGCGCGTTCGCCTCGCCGTAAACTTTGTGCGACGAAGGCTTACCGCGACGTTCGTCATCATCGTCCATGCAAGGCAGATCGTCATGAATGAGCGAATATGTATGCACGCATTCAACAGCGCAAGCATACGGAATCGCGCACACAACATCGCCGCCGAAAAGGCGACAAAATTCAAGCGTCAGCAAGGGGCGTATACGCTTGCCGCCCTCCATAGCGGAATAACGCATAGCCTCGTATATGACGGAATGCGGTTCTTCTTCATTCGGAAGAAGGCTATCCAGCGAAGCTTCGATAAGCTCCGCGTTGTTCTTTATAATTTCTTCAATGTTTTTCAAAATCGTATCTCCTTTTAGTTTTTCGGTGCAAGCGGAACTTCGTTTGCCGTTCCGTCCGGCGCGAATGAAAGCATTCTCACGCGCTGTTCGGCGGTATCAAGCTTTTCGTTACAGAATTTTACAAGCGAAACGCCCTCCTCAAAAAGCGAAAGAGACTCATCCAGCGGAGCGTTTCCGCTTTCGAGCATACGAACTATAACTTCGAGGCGCGCGATCGCATTTTCAAAAGTTTTATTTTCTTCGGACATATAAAAACTCCTTACAGTTGATTTTTAATGACGGACTCGACTCTTGCTTTTATCTCTCCGTCCGATGCTTTCATCGTAACAGAGCTTCCGACAGTGGCATCATCGACGCTTTTCATAACCTTTCCGTCTTCGTCAAATGCGGCGAAATATCCGCGTGTGAGGATGGCGAGCGGATTCAGTGCGTCAAGCTTTGCAGCAGACGAAAGAAACTTGAGACGTGAGGCGTCGAGCCTTTGCTTTGCCGCCGCGGACAGCTTATCCGCAAGCGACACAGTGAGCATACGTTTTTCGTCCGTTATCATATTCGGATCGCGCAAAGCGCGTCTTGACGAAAGAGCTTCGACGGCGCGTTTGCGGCTTTCGATATTGCGTTCGAGGCAAAGCATATTGTGCGTTGTTATGTTATTGAGCTTTCGTTTCAGCTCGGTTGATTCGGGCAATGCAAGCTCCGCCGCCGCAGAGGGTGTGGGGGCGCGTTTATCTGCGACGAAATCGCAGATCGTAAAATCCGTTTCGTGACCTACCGCGGAAATAACTGGAACCGAGCACGCGGCAACCGCGCGCGCGACGCCTTCGTCGTTAAACGCCCACAAGTCCTCAATCGAACCGCCTCCGCGACCTATGATAACAACATCGACCGATTTTGTTGACGAAAAATAATTGAGTCCGGCTATAAGCTGAGGCGGAGCGTCCGGTCCCTGAACGAGAGCGGGATAAAGTATTATCTCCGCCATCGGAAAACGTCTTCCGGAGACATTTATCATATCTCTGATTGCGGCACCTGTCGGTGCCGTAATTATGCCGACTTTTGTCGGAATTTTCGGGAGATGGCGCTTTTTTTCGGTTGCGAAAAGTCCCTCCGCTTCAAGCTTGGCTTTAAGCTGTTCGTAGGCTATATAAAGTGCGCCCACGCCGTCCGGTTGCATCGAATCGGCATAGAGCTGATACTGTCCGTCGCGGACGAAAGCCGCAACTCTGCCGTGGACGATGACTTTCATACCGTTTTCCGGCTTGAAGGCAAGTTTTACCGCCGATGAGCGAAACATAACCGCCTTGAGGTTTGACGATTCATCCTTTACGGTGAAATAAAGGTGGCCGGTCTTGTAATGGTTCGTGAAATTCGAGATTTCACCTTTGATAAATATATCTCCTAGGACGGGATTGGCGTCGAGCGACATTTTTACGTATTCGTTCAGCTCCGTGACGGTCATTGTCATCGGGATCTTGGAAAAATCCACCACGTCGATCAGTCCCCTTTCGTCAGTTTGTTATAAGCGAGGAGCGCGATTCCGGCGGCATTGTCCGCAGAAAATTCCGGTTCTGAAAAGTATACATCGCATCTCTTACCGAGCGTTATTCGCATACGCTTACAACTCATAACTCCGCCTGCGTAAATAACGGGAATTTCGGGATACTCGCTGCGCAGATTTTTTGTAAGAGTATCGAGTGTTTTTGTAACAAAATCAAGCGTATATGCCGCGGTTTCGGCTTTGTCATCCGTGTCAATATATCGAAAACGCGCCAAGTTTTCCGCACCGGAAAGGTTTGCTGTGAGTCTATTCACGGAAACGTTGATACCATGCATCGAAACCTTGACCGGTTCGGCTAATTTTTCAAGCGCCGCTCCGCACGGAAATTGCAATCCGAGCATAACTCCGACACGGTCAATGAGTTGACCTGCGTTAAGATCGTTCGTTCCGCCGATCGGTACGGCGCGCGGATAGCCGTTATCGGGGGTAACAAGGGTCAATTCCGTTGTACCTCCGGAAACATGGAATGCGGCAAAGGGTTTATCTCCGAAAAGCAAGTCCGTTTTCCCTGCCGAAAAAAGCGCCGCTGCAATATGTCCTGCCTGATGTGAAAACTCGTAAATCGGTGCGCCGCAGGCTGCGGAAGCGGAATATGCCGCCGCTTTACCGGAAAGGAAGCACGGCATATACGATCCCTTTGCATCACGCGGAGTTACCGAAACACCTATAGCGTCCGGGCTTTTTCCGCCCAAGACTGTGCGAGCCTCCGCCATTGCTTCGGGCAGATTTTTGATATGTGCGAAAACGGCATCGGACTGCCTGAGTCCGCGTTCGCCCTCTTTTACGGGAAGCGGAAGCTTTTTATTCAACACAATATGTCCGTCTGCGCAGATCGCGACGGAGGTTGTGTAATTGCTCGTATCAATTCCGAGCGTTATTTTTTCGCTCATTTTCTGTTCTTACGAGGGTATGCATCCTTTTCGATCGCGGAATCCTTACCGATTTTCGAAAGAATTCCGTTGATAAAAGAGGGGGCACCGTCGCCGTCATACTTTTTGGCAAGCTCAACGGCTTCATTTATCGAAACGCTTACGGGAATGTTACGGACAAAATAAAATTCGTAAACCGCAAGTCTCAATATTGAGATCGTAACACGTGACATACGTTCCGTTGACCAATCGAGCGATACCCCCTTGATCTTTTCGTCGATCGTTTCAATATTTTCTTCAACGCCGAAATAAACGTCCTTTATGTACGCATTCAGCTCTATTTCGCGAACTTCCATTGCTCTTTCGTAAATCTCGGATGCAAGCTCATCCGGTCTTGATGCTCTTTCGTACAAAAGTTCGAGAACTGCTTCTCTGGCTTCTCTTCTTGTCATATAATCCTCCATACCGCGTAAATGCCGTATAATCTTTCATAACACATATACGTTAAACCGCATAAAAATACAATTTTATTATATACCCAATATTACCTAAAAGTCAATGACCGTACGTAAACTATTGCTTAAACATCGCAAATTTTTATTTGTTTCAAAGTTCGCAAAGCGAAATAAATGTGATTATTTTTTGAATTTTTGCGCGGTATTATTGAACGTACCGCCTTAATGTGATATTATATAAAAGAATACACATAAAAGAATATCAAGAAAGACTTAAATATGAAAAATAATTCCAAAACACCGAAAGCTGTGGAAAAAGAAAGCTTTTGGAAGCTTCTTTTGAAAAAGATAATATATCCGTCATCGCTCATTTACACAGTAATGACTATGATTTTTTATTTATGCGCCCCGCTTTTCGACCTGACGGACAGATACATGGTTCTTACACGAAAATCCGGCTTTCTGTTGCTCGTTTTCGCGCTGATAACATCGCTTGCGAACATCGTTTTGACGCAAAAAAGGTTCGATCTTCACATTTCGCTCCGCATCGCGATTCACTACGCCGCAATGCTGATTTCGTTTTATGTTTTGTTTCTCAGCATATCGGGATATGACGCAGGCAAAAGCTCGACAATAATCCTTTTGTTTGTATTTTCGCTTGTTTATTTCATCATTTGCGGCATCGTGCTTGCGATACGCGGAGCGGCAAAAAAGGCGAGCGTCGATGCTTCCGAATACAAACGAATTTACGACTGATGAAAAAGCTTTCAACCGGCAAAACGCTGCTTTTTGCGTCGTGCCTGATTTTAGCGATCGTTTCGGTTGTCGCTTGCTCAAAAAACGACAGCGACCCATCCGATACCGACACCGATTCAAACGCCGTTGCCAACCTTCCGCCCGTTGCGGACAGCAAGGATACCGACGCGGACGGTGACGTCTTTGTGTTCACGCCCGTCGAAAGTGACGTCACGGAGTCTCCGCCTATTGTCGTTTCGGCGGAGGAGCTTGAAAATTCTCTGATGCAGATCACGCAGGATCTAGGAGAAGATCAGCTCGAAAAGTATTATTTTCTTTGTGATTCCGTGATTTACGGGATGAAATCGCTCGGTATGCTATCGGACGGGCGGAACACGGACAAAGTTATCACCGGAATATCGTCGTCATTTTCGCTTTCGAGCGGCAAGAACGCACTTGTATATCTTTCAAAAAACGACGAGATCGTATCTGCGGCGGACGCTGTTCGGGCGCTCTGTCCCGAATATTTGCTTGTTTCCGTCGGCACAGATGAGCTTTTGAAACGGTCGGATATGTCCGAGTCGGATTTTTACAACTGCTACCGCGAGCTTATTTCATCGCTTCGCGAAGCATCGCAGTCAACAATTATTGTTTGTATGCCGATACTTCCCGGTTCAGACGGAGACGATCTTAACATTTACGAAGCCGAGAACTTCAACAAATACATTCACGCAGCCGCAGCGGAGTTCGGCGCATATTATATTGACATTGCCTCCGCATTTTCAAATTCGTCCGGATACCTCAGAATAGACTGCGACGCAGGTTCCTCCTGCCTCAATACAACGGGGTTGAAGCGATTGCTTGAGCTGCTTCGAACATACAAAATTCCGGAGATAATCGACGCTTCAGGCACGTAAATCTAAAAATAAAAGACAAAATCCCCGACGGGAAAATTCCCGTCGGGGATTTTTGTGATTTGGTATTTTAGTTTTTGTAATCGGTGATAAACACGATTTCTTCGGGCAGGCGCATATTGAGCTTTTCCCTCGCGATTCTGATTACGTAATCGTCGTCATACGGCTTCGATAGATCATTCTCCATCGAAAGAATTTCTTCTTCACGGCATGCGATCTGTTCTTCAAGCTCTGCTTTTTGCGCCAAAAGCTCCTGTTTTTCCGTATTAAATGAAAATATGGATATTATGCAAAGCACGGCAAAAAGACCTACCGCAATTTTGAATATCAGATTTTCGCTTATCATCTCAAGCATGGTTTTGACCTTCCCTTTTACGCATTTTCCGTCTTAACGGCGACGCTGATCTCATCAAAACGTTTTTTCAGCGTGACTTTTGTATATTTTTCAATCATGAAAGCCGATCTGCGACGTAAGATTTTCAAATACACCGCACCGATCGTTTTCAAATATATTTTTTTCAGTAATCTAAACGGCTTGATGCCGAAATACCAAATGTATCTGCCGATACAGGCAATCACGAACAATATTATGCCGACCGTCTTTTTTGTAATCACACCGAGCGTTTTCATATACGCATAAAATCCGGCTCCGACACCCAACAGCGTGTACCATCTGACAATCCCGTCATTCACGCTGTAATAAAACAGCGTTATCGAAATGGCGAAAACAATCATATAAACTATGTCAAGCAAAGTCAGCATCACGACGGAGACACCTTTCCCGATTTTGCTTTCGCTCTGCTTTTGACGACCGATCAGCGGCAGCTCACGTTCCGAATACCGTTTATCCGGTTTAAGTCCGCAACCTAAAAATGTTCGTCCGATTCTGAACAGGTCATACACCGCACCGGCGGCAATCCCGAACAGAATCGCGTATACAATCAGCAATAATTCACGCTCCGCGTAAAGATGAAGATCAGTTTTCACGGAATTTGCTCCGTTTTTTCTCCGATCTTTTTTTCACATCATAGTACACGATCGCATCGACCGTTCCGCTGCAAACCATATCACCCGTTTCGGAATCGAATTTGTCAACGTGAAGTCCGCGTCCCTGGAGTGAAAGCCCGTCCTTTTCCGTTTTCATAATGATATTCGTTTCGTCGAAGCCTTCGATGCTGACGATACCCGTCAAAATCGTTACGGCACGCTCGCTAACGCTGATTCCGTGACTTTTTTTTAATGCATCCATATCTCTAAAACTCTCCGATTTTCAGATTTTGGTGCATTATATGCGAAAGTCGCTTATTCTATAACCTCGTACATGGAAGCCGCGTCCGCTTTTCCCACGTTGTCGCGCACCTCAATCACGCGTATTTTCAAGGTTTTCTCACCGAAGGTGATTTCGAGAATATCTCCCGTCTTTACATCGTAGGACGCTTTGGCGCGTCTGCCGTTTACGTTGACGTGTTCCGCATCGCAAGCGTTATTTGCGACAGTACGTCTTTTTATGATTCTTGATACTTTAAGAAATTTGTCGAGTCTCATATGTAAGTCCCTTTTTCCGACTTTATGTGTCGTTTTTTGATGTCGGATTATGGGGATTTCCTCCTAAAAAGCATCGAGGGCGGTACCCCATTACGGGATACCGCCTTCGCGTTGTTATTAAATTATGATTGTTAAGGAATTACTTGATTTCTTCCTTAAGAGCCTTACCTGCAGTAAATACGGGAGTTTTGGAAGCGGCGATTGTGATCTTTTCGCCGGTCTTGGGGTTTCTGCCCTCGCGAGCTTCCTTGTTCTTTATCTTGAAGGTACCGAAACCTACAATCTGAACTTTATCGTCATTTGCAAGAGTATTTGTAATTGTTTCGAATACTGCGTTTACTGCTTCTTCGGCTTCCTTCTTTTTAAGTCCTGTCTTATTAGCTACTGCGCTGATAAGTTCAACCTTGTTCATAATAATAGTACATCCTTTCGAATTTGTGGTAACTTACGGACTGAATCGTCCCTGAATGATTTTTATATATTATACCATACAGTTACATGTTATGCAATAGATAAATGCAATATTTTCCTTGATTTTTAAGGATTTTTATGCTTTATTTTATTCCAAACGACATCAAGCTCCGCCATTGTCATTTCGGAGGGGTCACGCCCTTCCGCGATGATGGAATTTTCGAGCCGTTCGTATCTGCTGCAATATTTGTCGCAGGCGAGCGAAAGCGCTTCCTCGGCATCGATTCCGGAAAGGCGCGCGGTATTGACGACCGCCAAGAGCAGGTCACCGAGCTCCTCCGTCAGCCTTGCCTTATCTCCGGATTTAAGCTCCGCGGCAACCTCGTTTGTTTCCTCTGCGATTTTAGCAAAGGCTTCCTCCGCGTCCGCGAAATCGAATCCCGCCTTACGGCTGACAACGCCGAGCTTATCCGCGCGCATCAGCGCCGGCAACGGCTTGGGAATTGCGTTGAGCTTCATTGAAGTTGTCTTGCGTTTCTTTTCCTCTGCCTTGATTTTATCCCAAGCGGTGAGGACTTCTTCGCTTGTCTCCGCAACGGAATCCGCGAAAATATGCGGATGACGGGACACGAGCTTTTTGCATTCGTCCGTAATAACATCGTTTACGTCAAAGCTGCCGATTTCCCTCTCCATTTCGGCATGGAACACGACCTGAAGCATAACGTCACCGAGTTCCTCGCGCAAAAGCACGGGATCCTCGTTATCAATTGCTTCGATTGCCTCATAAGTTTCCTCGATGAAACTTTTTCTTATTGATTTATGCGTTTGTTTTCTATCCCACGGACAACCGTTTTCGCCTCTGAGTATGGTCATTATTTCACAAAGGTCATCAAAGGTATAGCTTTCGCGTCCGCAGAATTTTCTTGCATTTTCGTTCATTTCAACGCTCCGTTACGTTACATCAGTTTTATTTTTTTCATAATCACAAGCATTTTTTCGCCTTTTGGGATCGTCCTGAGATCCTCCTCGGTTATTGCCTTGAGTTTGAATATCAAAACGAGATATACAAGGACTGCGACAAGGATGCCGGCAAGCGTTGCGAGCTTATAAGCAGGCGATTCGTACATAAATCCGGAAAGAATTACTCCGAAAAGCTTATACGATCCGAACGCGGAAGCGGCGCAGATCACGCCGGCAAGCAGCGGACGCAGGAACATTCCCTTAAAGTCAAGCTTAACTTTGACGTACTTAATCAAGAAGTAGGTATTGAATGCCGTTACCGTAAAATAGCACAGCAAGGTACCGATCGGTGTACCGTATATTCCGATTGTGGGAATTCCGACGAGTACATACGTGGACACAAGCTTAACGACAGCGCCGGCAAGCATGGATATGATAGGCTTTCTTTCATGACCGCTCGCCTGAAGCAGAGCATTGGAGATAGAAAGCATACATACAAAGAACACAGCAGGTGCGAGTATAGAGAGGAGCGGAGCACCCATTTCCGCGCCTTCCTCTGAGAAGATGAGCTTAAGTATCGGTTTGGACATCACGGACATACCGAGCGCACACGGAATCGAAAGAATAGCGCAGACGCGAATTGACATATTCATATATGTTTCGGCGCGATCACGTTCGCCTCTCGTAAGTGTTGCACGAATCATCGGCACGAGCGAGTATGAGATCGGGTATATCAGCACGGGAGGGAGATTGAACAGCGGCACGACGCAGGTTTTCCAGTTGCCGTAAAGTGCATTTGCCGCTTCCTCCGAATAACCGATGTCCTGCAAGCGGCGCATCAATATCGTAAGGTCGATAAACTCGGTCATACTGAGCATAGACGCGCTTATTGTGATCGGAATCGCGATAATGATGAGTCGTTTCAGTATTGTTTTAACGGGAGAAACGGGCTGTTCGACCGCTGCATCAACGAGGTATTCCTCGTTATATTTTTCTTCCCTGAAGAACCATTTCGAAAGAACGAGATAAAACATACCGAGTCCGGCGCCGATAGTTATGCCGAGAATCGCATAAGCGGCGACGATATGAATCTCATATCCGCGGTCGAGCGCCCAAAGCGCGAATATTATACCTATTACAAATTTGCAAAGCGATTCTATGAACTGGGAGATCGCCGTCGGTACCATAACTTGATAGCCTTGGAAATATCCGCGGAGCGCGCTTGATATACAAATGAAGAACAGCGTCGGTCCGATGAAGATTATGGCAGTTTCCGCTTTAGGGGACTGCGTAAGCTTTGAGAAAATACCGGAACCTGCCATCATAAGCGTTGTTCCGATAAGTCCGACTACGACAAACAGAATCATCGTCACTCTGTAAACACGCTTTGTTTCAAGCGTATTTCCCTTCGCGCGCGATTCCGAAATCATCATCGAAACTGCGGTAGGCAAGCCGGTTGTGGACACCATGTAAAGCCAGGTATAGATGGTATACGCCTGATTAAAGTATCCCATTCCCTCGCTACCGACATAATGCTCAAGCGGAATTTTGAAGCAAAGTCCGAGAATTTTGTTTATTACATTGGCAACGGTAAGAACAAGCACGCCTGAAATGAACAGCTTGGTGCTGCGCTTGACCGTTTTTTTCGATGCCGAATTTTCCGACATAATAATCTCCGTTCCTATATGGAATCAGATTTCGGGCGATCCGCATTCCATATAAAATTCAATAATTTTTTTATTATCCTCGATGATCGCCGCAGTTCTGCGTGCCGGATCCGTTTCAGATAAATATTCATACGGATATTTGGGGTTAAATATGCGCTTTATCTTAGGAGAATTTCCGTTTTCGGTTCCGAAAAGCGTAGGCGCGACAAGCCTGTTGACTGCGCCTGCGCCCGCCGCAAACACGGTATGGATCTCCTCCATCATAAAGATATTGTAAAGCCCTTCATAACCTTTGAGCGCAAAGCCGACATTTTCATAGTTGCCGACGGTATTTTTCTGTCTGTACAGATAATACGGTCTGTAGCCGGAAGCTTTCGCCTTGATCTGCGAATAATCGACGCTTTTTCCCGCATCGTTATTCACACGCGAATAAACGGACGCGCCGTGCTTAAGTATATCCGCCGCCTTTTTGACGGAAAATGTATGCACAGTGATATTTTCGGGGTGAAGTTCAAGCACCTTATCGAACGACTGCGAAAAGCTTATGAAGTTTTCGCCGGGAAGCCCTGCAATGAGGTCAGTATTGATGCAGTCGATATCCGAATTGACCGCCAGCTCATACGCGCGGAAGAAATCCTCCGCGGTATGTGCCCTGCCGATACTTTCGAGGACGGTATTGTTTATAGTCTGCGTATTTACGCTGATGCGTGTAACGCCGAGACGTTTGGCAATACGGAGCTTTTCCTGCGTTATCGTATCCGGTCTGCCTGCTTCAAGCGTGAATTCCGCAAGCTCATCCATATCTATTCCGTTGTTTATATGTGTCAGAACGCGTTCGAGCTGTTCCTCGGTAAGGATAGTAGGCGTACCGCCGCCGATATACACGGAAGCGACCTTCAAGCCGAGCTGACGAATGACATCGAGTCTCAAATCTATTTCTTCGCAAAGCATATCGACATAAGTCGGGATAAGCGAAAGCAATTTTTTGGACGTATAGGACACAAACGAGCAATACGCGCATCTCGACGGGCAGAACGGTATCGACACGTAAAGGCTGCACCAACCGTTATAATACGGCTTTGCGAGCTTTGCTTCAAGCTGTGCAATTTCCGTAACGAGCGACGCTTTTTTGGGGAACAGATAATAATTCTGGCGCAAAGCGGCTTTCGTTTTTGCCGCGGAATAGCCACGTCTGAGGTAATCGCTCGCGACCTTTGACGGGCGCACGCCTGTCATAACGCCCCACGAGGGCGAATAATGCATAAATTCGGCACCTGCCGCAAGTATGGCGGAGCCTGCCGCAAGCTTTGCGGTCATTTGTTCGGTATGCTCATCCGAAAAAGCGACGCTTCTTTCGACCGACGCCATTCTGATCTTATCGGCGATGGTAACGCGAGCTGTCACACCGTCAGCGTTTGTGCTGATTCTAAACGAGACTTCGGGAGCGTCCTCTTCGTTTCTCGAATCCGCACCGAAGCGCACTCCGGGCCAAAAAATCATGCACAGGGTTTGAAAATAATACTGATTTATTTCTATTTTTCCGTCTGTTTCGACTGTCAATTTCATTTTTGTCTCCACGCCGCAGAGAGCGGCTGAAAATTTTTATTTTGCGTTTACTTACGCGGAAGATTATTGGAATCCAGCGGTATTATCACAGGACCGTCCATTTCCATATCAATAGACATTCTCGCGCCGAATTGACCGCATTCGGCGTGAATTCCGCGGCTGTTGATTTCGTCTATGAACTCGCGATAAAGCGGATACGAAACCTCTCTCGGCGCCGCATTTGAATAATCGGGACGTGTACCGCGATAGCAGTTTGCCATAAGTGTAAAATTCGATATAACGAGGATGCTTCCGCCGACATCGCGAACGGAAAGATTCAATTTTCCGTTTTCGTCACGGAATATGCGGAGCTTGAGTATCTTATCAACAAGAGTTCGCACGTCAGCGGACGTATCCGTATGTGTGATACCGACGGCGATCATCAGTCCGTGACCGCATTTTCCGACGCTTTCCCCGTCAACGGACACTTCCGCGCGGTGCACACGTTCAACTATTGCAATCATAATTTTCTCCGTTTTTCAAAAATCAGTTAAAGCCGCGCGAAATGGATGTGACATCGCGCAATCCGCGCATTCTCGAAACGATTGAGTTATAATGGCTCATATTTTTGCAAGCGATCTTCATGTTTATGACAAGCTCGTCCTCTGTTTTTTTCTTGGTCGTGATAGAAAGGATAGACACCTTCATATCCGCGAGAATCGCCGTTATATCCGCGATTATCGTAAAGGAATTAACCGCGAAGATCTGAAGTATCGCTTCGTAAAGATCGCCGGGGGTTTGTTCTGCTGCGTTCCAATGTGCGGAGACCCATCTTTGTGCGTCCGCGTCGGGACGGTTCAGAGCCTTAACGACATTGGGACAGTCTCGTTTATGAATGGAAATGCCGTAGCCTTTGGTGATAAATCCGATTACGGGGTCACCGGGGAGCGGATTGCAGCATTTTGCGAACTTGACCGAGCAGCCGGTTTCGCCGTCAACGACTATACCGCTTGAGGATTTCACACGTTTTGACGTTGTGTGAACATTTTCCGCGACGAGCGGAACTGTCGGCACCTCCGCTTTTACCACACGATCAAACTCGTCCTTCAGCTTTTGAAGGATCTTCGTCATCGAGATACCGCCGTAACCGAGGGTGTTATAAAGGTCGTCCGCGGACTGGATTCCTATACGCCGCGCGACGTTTGTGACGATTTCCTGCTTCTGCGTCTCTGTATAATCTCTTGCGAATTTTGTAAATTCGCGGTCAATATCAGCTTTACCGACGAGGATGTTTTCGGGTCGTTTTTCTTTTTTGAACCAAGCGCGGATTTTTCCTCTCGCTTCGCTTGTTGCCGCGATTTTGAGCCAGTCTCGGCTGGGACCCTTGGAAGCGGAAGATGTAAGTATTTCAACGATTTCTCCGTTATTCGGGACACGGTCTATCGGCGCGATGACTCCGTTGACCTTAGCGCCTATCATTCTGTTACCGACGGCGGAATGTATCGCATAGGCAAAGTCGATGATAGTCGACCCCTGCGGAAGCGCGATAATATCGCCTTTAGGCGTAAAGACGAAGGTTTCGTCGTGGTAAACGTCGATCTTAAATGCTTCGAGAAACTCATCCGAGTCGCGAGTATCGTCCTCGATCTCGATAAGTTTCGAGATCCACTGAAGCTTTTTGTCAATTTCGTCCCGTGATTGCGCTCCGGACTTATATTTCCAATGCGCCGCAATACCGTATTCCGCGATCTGATGCATTTCGCGCGTACGGATCTGAACCTCGAACGGGATTCCGTCACGTCCGATGACAGTCGTATGAAGTGACTGATACATATTGGGCTTAGGCGTTGAAATATAGTCCTTGAAGCGGCCGGGCATTGATTTATAAAGCTCGTGAATTATGCCGAGAACGGTATAACATTCAAGCTCTGTTCCGACGATTATTCGAATTGCGTAAAAGTCGTATATTTCGTCGAAATTCTTTTTTTGATCGTACATTTTATGGTACGTGCTGAATACCGTTTTAACTCTGCCGGACAGAGTGAAGTCAATATCGTATTTCGAAAGCTTGGATTCGATATACTGCTTTACATTTTCGATAAAATCGCGCGTTTGACCGTATTTTTTGTCGATATATTCGCTGACTTCGGAATAGCCGATAGGGTCAAGGTAGGAAAGCGCGAGATTTTCAAGCTCCTGCTTGATTTTTTGGATACCGAGACGATGTGCGAGCGGCGCGTAGACATACATTGTTTCGAGCGCGGTTGAGCGGCGTTTCGCCTCCGGTCGCGCACCGAGTGTACGCATATTGTGAAGTCTGTCGCAGAGTTTGATAAAGATAACTCTTATATCCTTGGACATTGCGAGCAGCATCTTTCTGATGTTCTCAATCTGGCGAGATTCCCTATCCTCGACATGGATCGAGACCATTTTCGTAAGTCCGTCCACAAGCTCGGCGACGGTAGTTCCGAAGCGAGCCGTTATCTCATCTATGTTCGTCTTATCCGGACAGTCCTCAACGGTATCGTGCAAAAGCGCGGTAACGATACTGTCCGTATCGAGACCGAGCGAAGCGGCTATCTCCGCAACGGCAACCGGGTGGTGTATATAAGCCTCTCCGCTTTGACGATACTGGCCGTCATGCAGATCATATGCGTAATCAAAAGCCGCGCGAATCTTATCCCAATTATAAAATTTTCCGTATGTTGCAATCGTTTTCGAAAACTTAGAATAAAGCTCCTCGCGTTCTTCAACCATTTTTACGTCATCCATCTGCCGTCACCTCCGTCGTTACGATAGCCGGGATTATCTGTTCTTATACTTAGCTATAAGTCTTCTTAAAATATTGGATTTTTCAAGCTGAACCTTTTCGTTTGACGGCGATCTGCCGACTGTGAATCTGTCCCTGTCTGTTTCTTTGACCGTCAAAATATTCATTTCCGAGAAAATATCGAAAATCAAGCGCAGCTTGATATAATTCATGCTTACCATTCCGTCAACAAGCGCCGCCGCGCCTCTTGCCGTAACGTCCGTACGTTTCATGCTGATTTCGTGACGCATGACGCGAAATACAGCGGCAAAATCCTCTCTTGACGGGATATATCCGTCCAGCTTCACGTCACTGTCTATATCTTCGCCGTTGAGCATTTTTTTGTAAAGCTCATATTCGCTTCGCTCGGATTCAAGCTGTTCCTCGCTTTTTCTCACGGCGCGCACGATCATCTGAGCCGAGCGTTCGCCGCGGAACTCGTTTACGTCAAGATTATACATAACGTCAACCGCGTCGCCTGCATACACATCAAGCTCCTCCGGTGAAACGGAAAAGCACATCGCGGTGATGGTGGATCTTCCGTCAGTCAAGGTCAGTCTCGTATGCTTATTCGAACCGACACCGAACACGTTTTTGACGGTCAGCCCGGTTGTTATGTACACGGGAGTCGGATTTCCGACGCCGTAAGGCTCAAGCAGGAGCAACTCCTCTGCGAGCCTCAAATTTGCTTCATCAAATTCAAGCACATCATCCGCCGTAAGCGTGGGTTCCTCCGTTGAAGCCGCAAGACTTTTTCTCGCCGCTTCGTTGATGGCACGTTTCAACTCGTCGAGCTTGTCGCGTCGAACCGTAAGTCCTGCCGCCAGCTCATGACCGCCGTATTTTTCCAAATATTCGTCGCACGTGCCGAGCGTTTCAACTAAATTCAGTCCGCGAACACTTCTTCCGGAACCTTTTCCGAAATCATCCGGTTTTCCGTCGCAGCCCTCAAACGATATGAGGATCGATGGGCATCCGAACTTTTCCGTAACTCTCGACGCAACAATACCGATGATACCGTTGTGCCACTTTTCGTCGGACACGATAATAACGGGATCGTTTGCAAAATCGTGCGTTTTTTCAACCTTTGCATAAGCTTCCTCCGCAATTACGTTTTCGAGGAGCTGCCTTTCCCTGTTGACGGCGCAAAGCTTTTCCGCAAGCTCATGCGCGCGTGCTTCGTCATCCGTAAGAAACAGCTCAACGGCAACGGAAGCATCGTTGATTCGTCCTGCCGCATTGATACGCGGTGCGATCGTATAGCTGATATAGCTTGAGGTTATTCTTTGGGTTTTGTACGCTGTTTGTTTGCCGCCGGAAGCGCTTTCGAAAAGCGCTTCAAGTCCGAGCCTTTTTTCGGAGTCCATTCGCGAAAGTCCATAGCTGATTATATGCCTGTTTTCATCGCGCACGGGCATAACATCGGCAACGGTACCGATAGCGACAAGGTCGATATATTTATTGCTGACATTCATAACAGCACGTTCGAGGTCTCCGTCAGTGCGAAGCTCATTTTCGAGCGCACACACGAGTTTATACACAACCCCCACGCCCGCAAGCTCGGAGAAAGGATACTCACTGTCGTGCCTTTGGGGGTTAACGACCGCGTCAGCCGCGGGAAGTTCTTCCCTGCACTCGTGATGATCCGTGACGACGACATCGCAGCCGAGCGATTTGGCAAGCTTTATTTCGTCAATCGCGGTGATTCCCGTATCAACGGTGATTATAAGGCCTGCTCCCTCCTCGATCATACGTCTGACGACGCCCTCTGACATACCATATCCTTCGTTACTGCGCTTCGGGATATAATATTCGACATTCGCGCCGAAAGAAGCGAGGTAAAGGTACAGCACACTCACAGAAGTAACTCCGTCAACGTCGTAATCGCCGTAAATCATTATTTTTTTATTCTCGGAAAGCGCGATTTTAATTTTTTCTATTGCCTTTTTTATGTCCGGCATTAGGTACGGATTATGAAACGCGCCTGTTTCACGTCTTATAAATGCGCCGGCTTCGTCCGGAGTTTTACAGCCCCTTTTATAAAGCAATCTTGCAAGCGCCGCCGAAACGCCGAGGGTTTCTTTTATGGAGCAAACAACATTTTCGTCCGTCTCACCGACGACCTCCCATTTTCGCTTGCTCCTGTATTTTGTTTCTGCTGACATTTATTCCTCTTGTTCAGAAAAGTTATTATTCCGCTTTCGCTCCGAATTCAACCTCAATCGAATACGTTCCGACCTCATAGATAATATACTCGGAATTGATTTCAATGGCGACGGGAACGGTTATTGTTCCCACCGTGGATTCGTCATAAACGGAAAGATCTATCCTGGCTACGATATTTGAGCGCTGTAATTCGTTGTTGTAAAGCTCCTTAGTCGAACCGCGCAAAATGACGCTTAAATATTTATCGTCAATGGTGTAAATCGCTCCGTTGGGATTTTCGATTTCAATATTTTCCGTCTGTATCATAAACTGACGAGTCATTGTTCCGATATTCGCAACGGTTACGTCCACGAATTCCACACCGGAGAGATTTTCGATTCCGTCCGGCATGGTGAGCTTTACCGTAATTGTTTCATCGTCATCGACCTTTTTTTCGTCAATCGTTGTAACAACTATCGTATCCAAATCGGACACAAGCGCGGCATCCCCCTTAACGTAAACCGAATTTACGGACAAGGTAATCGAGCTGTTTTCGTTATTAAAATAACCGTATTTGCAGTTGACGGAAAGCGGCACTTCCTTATATGCGTAGACCGGAATCTTAACGCTAACCTCGGTATTTGTCGCTGAAACGTAAGGATTTGTAACGACACTTCCGTCTTTATCTATAAGATTAATGTTAGCATAAACCGTCAAAGACGAGGTAACGCGACCGAGATCCGGAATCACGGCTTCCGCATAATCAATATCGGAAAGATAGCGCGACGGGCCCGTAACCGTTATGGTTTCGATTGAAAGCTCCGGGTCACCGAGCGAATATTCGGATTCGATTATAAGCTCGCCGTATTTGGTTTTAACTTCAAGCGTTCTCGTCTCCTTTTTATCGACAAGCACCGTAACACTTTCGACCGAACGGTACACGATCGTTGCGTCCTTGTCTGTCGAAACGTCAACAGCAAGCGTATATTCGCCAACGGATTCTATGGATTTAACGTCTGCGGTGACGGTAAAATCCTCTGCGGTTATTTGAGAAATTTCATTTTTTCTGCCGCGAACGGTAATATCTATAGTATTTGAGTAGCCGCTGTATATGGTAAGACCGTTATCGATCTCTATATCATCCGTGTTTATGAGAGTTATCGGGATGCCGGAGAAGGTTTCCTCCCAATCGGGGTTTTCGGAATCCATAACATATATCCAAAGCACGATTGCGATGAGCAGACAGACGAGTTTCGCCGCAATATGATAATTTTTACGAGTTTCCGTCTTTTTTTTCATCTCGAATCGCCTCCTCTCAGCTTTCTTTTTTGTTTTTTTGCATTTTCACGCGCTTGATAACGCCGTATTTAGTCGTTGAGTCTTCCTCGGCACCGAAAATCGAGTTAAGCTCCGTTTTCAGCTTTTCACTTGTATAATTTCGCGTAATTTCTCCGCCTATCACAACGGAAACATTTCCGGTTTCCTCACTGACTACCACAACAACAGCATCACTGTTTTCGGAAAGTCCGATTGCGGCGCGGTGACGCATACCGAGCGCTTTTATCAAGTCGGTACGTTGTGTGAGCGGAAGCAAGCATCCGGCGGCATGAATTCTGCCGTTACGGATTATCATTGCGCCGTCATGCAGGGGAGCTTTATTAAAGAAGATGTTTTTTATCAGCTCGGCCTGAACGTCGGAATTAATGACGGTGCCGGTGATGATCTGGTCACCCAAAAGCGTTGTCCGCTCCATAACGATGAGCGCACCCGTCTTTTCCTCGGACATATCGAACACCGCTTCGGTAACTTCGTCGATAACAACCTTGATATTTTCCGCGGATTTTGATTCGCCGAGCGCTTTGACGCCCTTTATGGATTCGCCGCCGAGCATTTCAAGTGCCGATCTCAGCTCCGGTTGGAACACGACTATGACGGTGATAAGTCCGATTTGGAACACGTTTGTCAAAAGAAACTGCGCCGTCTGCATATCGAATGCACGTGTAAGCATAAGCAGGACTATAAAAACCGCAACGCCGAGCGCAAGCTTGCCGGCACGTCTGGTTTTTATAAATTTATATATATAGTAAAACAAAACGCTGACGAAAAGAATATCGAAAACGTCAACAAGGCGCATAAGCTTCAAGGTTTCCCAAATGTCATTAACAAAAGCTTCCGCCCATTCAAAGAACACGTTCATGCTTTCACCTCCGCACATTATATACGGCTGTTAAAAACAGCGCCAATACTGCGATTATTGCATAGTTAGGAGATTATTATATCACGAAATTGCAAATAGTTCAAATAAAATCACAAAAAAATAATATATTTTAGCGCAAAAGCAACCTCTTGATCGTTAAGTTTCCCGTTTCAGACGCCAATATGCAATTTTTACATATAAAATTATCGTTTTTTCGAATATTTTAACGAAATAACTCTTTCAATAATTATTCGTTTATGCTATAATGTCAAATAAACATTTTTAATTTGGAAAAGCTATGTTCAAAAACAGGATCATTATAATCGCCGGTCATTACGGTGCCGGCAAAACAAATGTCGCAACGGCGCTTGCGATAAAAACGAAAAACGAGCATCCGGAGCGCAAAGTAACGCTGATCGACCTTGACACGGTTAACCCGTATTTTCGTGCGGCAGAC
>CAYWAD010000002.1:0-49842 GCA_964456045.1 uncultured Lachnospiraceae bacterium | reverse complement strand
ATTTGCGATTACACCCGTTTTCGCAAACGAAGCGGATCCTTACGAAATGATCTGAATAACATAAAAAACGCATCCGATCGGATGCGTTTTTTTTCTTTTTGTATTGATATAGCTTGTCGAAAAGTGTATAATGATACGTAAAAGCAGCGGACATTTTGTTAAGGAGGACGAAATCATAATTTTTAACAGCATATCGTTTGTATTTTTGTTTTTGCCGATTGTTTTGGCAATATATTATCTTGTTCCTGAATATTTAAGAATAAGCGTCCTTGTAATTTCCGGTGTTGTTTTTTACTTTTATGCCGGCTCAAATCCCACGCTTTACTTGCTCTTGCTTGGCATTTCGACTGTGGTAACTTATTATATTGCACGTCGAATCGAACTTACCGGGGACAAGCGTTTGCTTGCACTCGGACTGGTGTTTCTCGGCGCGGAGTTGATGTTCTTCAAATGCTATGACGGCGGAAGTTATCTTCCTGTCGGAATGAGCTTTTATTCGTTTCAAATTGCGGCGTATTTGATTGATGTTTATCGCCGCAGAATTTGCGCAGACAAAAGCCTGCTTTTGTATTCGGCGGAAGTTGTGATGTTTCCGAAGCTGCTTATGGGGCCGCTTGTTGAACCGAAACAGCTTAAGAAACAGGTCAAATCTCCGAAATGCTCATATGAACTGTTTTACGACGGTATTCGAGAGTTTGTTATAGGACTTGCAATGAAGGTTATGCTTGCAAATCGCGTCGGCGGAATTTGGTCGCAGGCGATAACGATCGGATACGAAAGCATTTCGACACCGTTTGCGTGGTTGGCGTTGATCTGCTATGCGATGCAACTTTACTTTGACTTTTGGAGTTACAGCATTATGGCGGTCGGTATCGGAAAAATGCTCGGCTTCTCATTGCCCGAAAACTTTCGAGATCCGTATGCATCAAAATCCGTCAGTGAATTTTGGCGTCGCTGGCATATCACGCTCGGTGCATGGTTCCGCGAGTATATCTATATCCCTCTCGGCGGAAACAGAAAAGGCACCATGCGAACGATCTTCAATCTGGCGATCGTTTGGCTCTTTACGGGTCTTTGGCACGGTGTCGGCGGAAATTATCTTCTGTGGGCGCTGATTTTGTTCTTCTTTGTAATCAACGAACGACTGTGGCTGCGCCGCGTCCTGGAGCGCATAGGTCCGCTTGCGAATATTTACGCTGTTGTTGCGATATTGATAAGCTGGATCCCGTTTGCGATCGGAGACACCTCGCAAATGCTCGCTTTCGCGGCAAAAATTTTCGGCGCAGGCTCGCCTGCCTTGAATTCCCATGACTGGTTGATTTGGGGCAAGGAATATCTCGGCTTGCTGATCGCGGGTGTCGTGTTTGCTACGCCGCTTCCGAGAATTGTTTGGAAGAAGATTCGCAAATACGCGGTGACCGATGTGCTTATATTTGCCTTGTTTTGGGTTTCGATATTTTACATCGCAACATCGGCGCAAGATCCGTTTCTTTATTTTCAGTATTGAGGAACAGAAAAAATGAAATTCAGAGTTTTTGCCCTTTTGACATCAATTTCGGTTTTTGCCGTGCTCCTTTTCGGCACGGGATTCTACATTCAAAAGCAAATAATAGAGCCTTACGGCATCGAACATGATTACAGTATGTTAGAGTTGCCGTTTGCTTTTGCGGCGGATGATGCCTTGCGCTTTTCGATAGATCAGGCAATGTCGGATGATGATGACGAGGACGATTATTATAACGATCTGTTTGATGATTTGTTTGGCGATTTGGAGTTGCCCGTGAAGCATCCGGAACCGATTGAAATCGAGACAACGCCGGACATTGAACCCGTAACGGATACCGAGCCCGAACCGGATACCATTCCCTCCGAACCCGAAACGACCGACCCTGTAACGACAGATCCCGTAACGATCGAGCCGGAGACAACAGAACCGTCGATCGAGCCCGAAACAACAGAACCGGTAACCACCGAACCGATTACAACAGAGCCGGTGACGGAGCCTGTAACAACCAAACCTGTAACAACGGAGCCTGTAACAACGGAACCCGAAACCAGCGAACCGGTTACAACAGCGCCGGAAACGACGACCAAACCGTCGGAAGATCCCAAAACCGACACATATCCGGGATATGATTTCTCGGTCGGCGCCGTTGACGAATCGTGGTACGATGATGTGCTGTTTATCGGTGAGTCGCGTACGGTAGGTCTTCGTGATTATGCGCGCGTAGGCAAGGCGGACTATTTCTGCGCGGTCGGTATGTCTGTGTTCAATTATGACACAAAGGTGCTTTCGGATAAAAATTTTTCGAACAAAACGCTCGAAGAATTGCTGCAATCAAAGACATACGGAAAGATATTTATCAATCTCGGCATCAACGAGTGCGGTTACAGCGCAAGCAGTATTGTTGCAAAATATATGCAGCTTTTGGATATGGTTAAAAAATATCAGCCCGATGCGGATATCATTATCCAAGGGGTTATGGCTGTAACGCAGAAGTTTTCGAAATCGTCAAAATATCCGGATTCGTTCTTGCCGTCTAACATCAGCAACTTGAACAAATATCTCAAGGCAATGGCTGAAAAGTACGAGATATACTATATCCATGTCAACGATTATTTTACGGACAGTGACGGTTGGCTCTATTCGGAGCTTTCCGGCGACGGTTGCCATCTGAAAGCAGTATATGATAAGGAATGGATGGCTTGGATCAGTTTTGCCGTCGGCGAATATTATTGACAAACATAAAAAACGGACAGCTTGCTGTCCGTTTTTTGATGTTTATTCCTGCGAAAAAACGTCCCATACGCCGCCGGACGGCTGAAACGAGAAACTTTCGCGTCTCCCCGTTGACGGATGCGGAAACGAAAGCGACACAGCCGCAAGCGCGAAGCACCCCTTGGGAATGCAGCCGGACTGCTCACCGCCGTAACGCACGTCTCCCAAAAGCGGCAGCTTTCGTGACGCAAATTGAACGCGGATCTGATGCGTTCGCCCTGTGTGTAGCTTTATTCTTACAAGCGCGTGCGAGCTTTGTACATCCATAACTTGATATGAAAGGGAAGCACGCTTAACGCCGGCGCGTTTTCGTGCGACAACATAGGATTTGTTCTTTGCCCTGTCGTGATAGAGTAAATCTTCAAGCTCACCGGACGGCTCCGACGGAACGCCGCACAAAACGGCAAGGTAAGTCTTGTCCGTTTCGCCCGATGCAAAGGATTGCGAAAGCGAAGCCGCCGCGAGCTGTGTCTTTGCGTAGACCATAACGCCCTCCGTGCCGCGATCGAGACGGTGTACGGGGTAAAACTCCGCACCGGATGCGTTTTTTATGATTGACAGAACATCATTACCGTCCTTGGACGCTTGCGATTCAACGCCTGCCGGCTTTATGATAACGATGATGTCCCCGTCCTCGTAAAGTGTGCGGATGTTGTTCATTCTCCGAATCTTTCCGCCGCGTCACGCAGCATTTTTCGAATCGGGAGATTGTACGGACAGCGGGTCTCGCAAGCGCCGCAGTCAACGCAGGCGGATGCCTTGACGTTAAGCGTTTGATAGCGCGAGCTTGCCCATTCTGTCAAGCCGTAGCGCGTGTAATACCCGTCAAAAAGGAACACCTGAGGGATGTTTATGCCTGCGGTGCAGGGGGCGCAATAGCCGCATCTGCGGCAGAAGTTGCCGCCGAGCAATGCGCGAATGCGTTCGATGTCGGCAATTTCGGATTCGTTTAGCGGACTTTCGTCGTTGACTGCGGAATCGTTAATTTCGACCTCATCCTCGGAGTACATTCCGGGGAGAGCTACCGTCAAAGCTTCGTTTGCGGAGATGTATCTGAGCGCGAGGCGCGCGTTGTCGATGGCACCGCCGGCAAGTGGCTTCATCGCGATGAAAGCAATGCCCTTTTTAGCGCATTCTTCAATTAAAGGCTCGATTTCGTTTTCTACGATGTTGTACGGGAACATAAAAGTCTCGACCCACGGCAGATCAAGCGCAAGCTTGAACGTTTCGACGGAATGAGAAGTCAGTCCGATGTGACCGATCTTGCCCGCCGCCTTAGCTTCTGTGAGCGCTTCAAGCGCACCGCCCTCTGCCATAACCGTTGCTAACTGTTCGGGGGAGGCGTTGTGGATTTGGTAAATGTCTATGTAGTCCGTTCCGAGAAGCGAAAGACTCTTTTCGATGTCCGCCGCCATTGCGTCACGCGTGCGAGCCATGCTTTTTGTGGCGATGACGAATTTTTCGCGTCTGCCGCGTATGGCGTCACCGATGTAGCCCTCGCTTACGGTGTAGCCGCGCGCTGTGTCAATGAAGTTGATGCCGTGCTTTTCGAGCGCATCAAAAAGCTTGACTGTCCCGGCGCTGTCTATGCGCTGTATCGGTATGCCGCCGAAGCCGAGACGTGAAACTTTAAGCCCGGTCTTACCGAGTGTGATGTATTTCATAATGTAAATCCTTTCGGTTTATCTTGTCGAAATGAGCGAGATTGCGTATTCGCGAACCTTATCCGTTGTTGCGACGGTCCCTTCGTCCGAGAATGTAAAAACGAGCGAATAGGAATATTCGTCCTCGTTCCAAACTGCGATAGCGACGTTGCCTGTTAAGCTATATGATACCTCATATACGCCGATTCGTTCCGTGGACGAGACGGAGCACGCCTTGCCCGATATGCCGAGACTGCCCGTTTCGGCAGCGAATGCTTCCGCGTAATCGCGCGTCGCCTGCCTGTAAACGAGAGCGCCGACAGGCTCGCCGACATCGTCCAAAACTTCATAATTTATCTGGCCGAGCTTGCCGTCCATCGCGCCGAAAATCACTGCGTTTTCTTCTTCGGGGACTTCCTTTAACGTAAACGACAGGGCATCGGAAACGAGACTGTAATTTTCGTAGTAAACGAGTACAAATGAGTTTGACGCGCACGAAACAAGGAGTGCAACTGCCAAAAGAGTGAGAATAAGGGTAACAGATAAACGTTTCATGGGTATTCCTTTCGGAAACAAAGAATCTTTTGAGAAAATTATATCACCTATGAAGCGGAATTTCAACAGCGGATGCGGTTTTACGGTTGAATATCGAAAAAAAGAGTAGTATAATTGAAAAGATTAAATTAACGGAGAAACAGACCTTGAACATCGAAACAGAAATGAAATATCTGATAAAAATGCCGTCCGAGGACTTGCTTTCGACGA
Organism: uncultured Lachnospiraceae bacterium; assembly: GCA_964456045.1. Lineage (GTDB taxonomy): Bacteria > Bacillota > Clostridia > Oscillospirales > CAG-272 > DTU064. The sequence continues at coordinate 44,655 of CAYWAD010000002.1, read as the reverse complement.
TCGAAGGAAGCGAGATAGAGCAAATTTATATAACAGCATCGGAAAAATATGACGGCGAACGCGTGCGTAAGCGCAAATACGCAGATAAAATCGTCTATACCCACACGAAAAAGAAAAGGCTGACCGCAATGAGCGCAATCGAGGACGAAACCGAAATTTCCGAGGATGAATATCTCCGCCTTGCGGAAAACATCGAGTCCGGGACGAAACCGATAATAAAAAAGCGGTACGTTTTACCGTACCGCGGTTATGCTTTTGAAATTGACGTGTATTCATTTTGGAGCGAGATTGCCGTTATGGAGGTGGAACTTCCGAGCGAGACTGCAAAGTTCGAACTTCCACCCGAAATCAGCGTGCTTCGCGATGTAACCGCCGACAGCCGCTACAAAAACCACGCGCTTGCAAAACGAGTGCCATCGTATGAAGGTTGAATTGCTAATCAGCCGAAGTAATTTTTTAAGAATTCAAACGTGTCTTTTACAAAATCGAGCGGGTTTGTTTCCCATACGAATACGGACAATGACACAAAAACGGCAACAATGAGCAGTATCAGCGTTTGAACGGCGATGATCGCTGTCGCAACGCGTTTTATAGCGAGCTTTTTTGCCGCGAACGCGATTATGACCGCCGAAATGAAGCCGATGACGGGGATCGACGCAAGGATGAGCAGCCAGAAGTAAGTGAATATACCTGCCGGCGCGTAAATTGAATCGTCAGACGGACGCATGTCGGAATATGCGCTGTAGGAAAGCCGTGCGGTTTTCGGAGAGGGCGCGGCGCTTTTTTCAAGCTTCGCTTCGTCGGATGCCTGCTTGATCATTTCGTGCAAACGCGAAGCGATCTCCTCAGCGTCCGATTCAACCTCGGCTTCAAGGGAAACGCCCGCTTCGTTTGGTTCGCGTTGTTCGCTTTGTTCGTCGATGGAAGTCTCGTCCGATAATACAAGGATGTTTTTTCCGTTGTTCATTTTATCTAACCTCGTTTCGGGGAATTTTGTTTGTCTACAGCTATATTATCGCAAAATAAAGGTGATTTGTAAAGTGAAAACGAAAAAATATTTTTCGGCGGAATGAAATTAGTTGTTGACATCGTGGGCAAAGTTGTGTATAATAGATCTTACGTTATGACTTTATCGTAAGTTAATAAACAAGAAGAAGTTTCTTGACAGGGAGAAGTACTCAAGAGGCCGAAGAGGCGCCCCTGCTAAGGGTGTAGGTCGGGTTACCGGCGCGAGAGTTCAAATCTCTCCTTCTCCGAAAAGCAAAAAAAGCACGCGAAAGCGTGCTTTTTTTGCTTTTTACGTTGTCACATAACCGGCAATCCCCGATGCTTTGAGTTTTGATAGCATCGCCGTTGCGTTCGACTTCTTCGAATACGCGCCGACCTGAACACGATAGCGGACGTTTCCGTTAACGTCTGCCGTCTTGATGTAGCCGTCAAATCCTTTTTCTTTCAGCTTCGTGAGCATGTTTTCCGCGTACTTCTTCTTCGAATACGAGCCAACCTGCACGCGATAAAGCGTAGTCGCTTCCGTTTCCGTTGCAACCGCCTTTTTTTCGAGCTTGGCGCGCTTGATTATAACATCCGCAACCGCCTTTGCCATTGCATCCGCGTAAGCGTCGGTCAAAATTATCGGTACGTCCGTTGCGGAATCCATAAATCCGCACTCCATAAGCACGGCAGGGGATTTCGCAATACGAAGCTCCGCAAGATTTTTCTTCGGTTTCGGTGTCGCTCTGTTGCCTTTCAGTCCCGTAGCTTCAATCGCGGCGGAATAAAGCGCATCCTGCCATTCTACCGACTCCGCAAGCGGCGATGTGTGCACAAACGCGACGATGCCGCCGCCCACGCCGCCGTTGATTCCTGCATTGTGGTGTATCGACAGATAAAAATCCGCGCCCCATTTGTCGGCGTTAGATAGCCTCGTAGTTACGGAAACATCCTTTGCACCTGTCGTGTCGTCTGTGCGGAGAACTTCTATGCCGTCATATTCGGCAAGAATCTTCTCGATGCCGTCCGCAATGCGATCGTTAAGCCACCATTCGCGCGTCTCGTTTGCGTCAAGAGACTTCATGCAGCGTTTACCGGCAGTACCCATTCCGTGACCTGCGTTAAGCGCAAGCTTAAACATCGGCTTCGCCCCCTTCGTTGACTTCGGGAAGCCCGGCAACACTTGTCAAAATTGAAAGCACCCCTGCAAGTACGGACGCGGACACAACCGATACCCAATGAACATCACCGAGCACCGCAGATGTGCCGATCGTCGCAACGGCGGTCTGTGCAACAGTCTTGATCGCACGGATAGAAGCCGCGCGAAGCCACTTTTTTGTTTTTGTACTCATACATTACCTCTTTCTGCCGAAATCGGCGTTGATTTGTGAAAATCTTCAAGATCATCAATTCTGTGATTTGCAACCTTGATCTCTTCGTCAACGACGGCATTGTGCTTTTCAAGCGTGTAAACACGCTCGATGACCTTGTTGTGCCGTTCTACTTTTGCTTCAAGCTGTGCGATTCGGTAGTTCGTCAGTCTGCTTGACGTCAGTATTCCGCCGAACGTGCCGACGATCGTGCCAAAAAATGAGATCATGGCTACGATTATTGTGTCATTCATTTGGTCGTTCCTTTGCGTAAACGTAATTTGCAGAGCATTTATTGCGTTGTGTAATTTGCCGAAAAAACACAAAATTTGCAATCTCATTTGATTAACTGCACAAAATGTTGTGTTTTGACCGGAAAAAACAAAAAATCGGTCGACAAATAAAAAACGATGTGATATAATTTTACTGCAAATTATTCTTTTTTAATTTTTAATGAGGAGAATCTTCAATGGAAAAGCTCTTTAAGCTCAAACAAAATGGAACGAGCGTAAAAACAGAGATTGTTGCCGGTCTTACCACATTTATGACAATGGCATATATTATCGCGCTCAACCCCAATTTGCTCACAAACTACGATTCAGGCTCCGCTCTTTGGAACGGCGTGTTCCTTGCAACCTGTATCGCATCCGCAATCGGTATGTTCGTGATGGCGTTTGCCGCAAACAAACCTTTCGCAATGGCGCCCGGTATGGGACTTAACAGCTTCTTTGCGATTGTTGTTGCCAATATCGCAAGCATTACCGGTCTCAGCTACACTGAGTCCTTTCAGTCTGCTCTCGTTATCATCCTTATCGAAGGTATAGTGTTCATCATCCTTTCCCTACTCAATATACGCGAAAAGATCGTAAATGCTATTCCGCTCGGTGTTCGCCTCGGTATCGCTCCCGCAATCGGACTTATGCTCATGAACATCGGTCTCGGCTCAAATGTCTACATTGCAGACGAAAACTTCAATCAGTTCTATGTTATGAAGGACTTCTTCGGTTCCCTTACCGCAGGCGTTGCAAAGGATAATATGGGTTCCGCATATCCCACAATGGTGCTTTCGGTTATCACCATGTTCGTAGGTCTTTTCTTGATCGTTATCCTTGCCAAGAAGGGGATCAATGGCGCGGTTCTTATCGGAATGCTCGCAGCTTCTGTTATCAACTGGGCAGGTCAGTGGTTCTTCCTTGACACAAACCCCTTTGCTTCTCTCAAGGGTGCTTCGTTTGTGCCTCCCGTCTCCGATATGATTGAAACAACTCTTTTCAAATTCAACTTCCAAGGTTTCCTTGAAATTGGCTGGTTCACCGTTATCACGCTTATCATCACTTTCTGCATGATTGATATGTTCGATACCATCGGAACTCTTGTCGGTACCGCTTCCCGTGCAGGTATGGTTGACGAAAACGGCAATATGCCCAATATGAAGGAAGCGCTCTTTGCCGATGCTGTCGGCACTGTTGCAGGCGCTTGCACAGGTACTTCTACAGTAACAACCTTCGTTGAATCCGCTTCCGGCGTTGAAGCCGGCGGACGTACAGGTCTTACCGCTCTTACAACAGGTATTCTTTTCCTCGCTTGTATCTTCATCGCCCCCATCGCGGCAATCATCCCCGCTGCAGCTACATCTTCCGCCCTCATTTACGTCGGAGTGCTGATGCTCCAGGGCCTCAAAAACGTTGATTTCGACGATATTGACCAGTTCGTTCCCGTTTGCCTTATGCTCATCGCAATGCCCATTTCCGGCTCCATCGGTCACGGCATCGGCCTCGGACTCATCTCCTACACGGTTATCAAGCTGTTCACAGGCAAGGGCAAGGAAGTTTCCGTGCTTACTTACGTAATCTCCGCTATTTTCCTTGTAAAGTTCTTCCTCGCTGTTTAATTTAACAGATTAAAAAAAGACGCGCGTTGCGCGTCTTTTTTTATCCGCAAACGCTCGGATAGTCTTCGATTGCCCGGAATTGACCGGAAAAGTTACTCCAAACCTTTGCTTTTTTGTAGGCAGAAACAAGCGCCGACGGAACGTAAATGTATCCGTCACCGTCTATGATCGGGGTTCCCGAAAAATTGTTTATGTTTGAGATCTGCGCAACAGTGTCGCCGCGCAGAATGAGCGTTTCGAGAACCCAACAGCCTTGGAATGCCAGCGATTTGGGGAAAGTGACGTTTCCGCCGAAATCAGCTCTTTTCAGAGACTCGCAGTTGTTAAAATCATGAAAATCAAGATTACCGTCGAAGGAAGGCAAGTTTATGCTTTCGAGCGATGTACAGTTTGAAAACGTGTAAGTGCCGAGAGACTTGCATAACGGCAGATTGACGTTTTTCAGCGAAGTGCACTCGTAAAAGGTGGAAGAGTGCCCCTTGAGTGTTTCAAGTGACGGAAGATCCACGCTCTCAAGCGAGGTGCAAGCGTAAAACAGATGGGAACCGTCCGACAAAGCTTCAAGTTTAGGCAGCGAAATCGATGTCAGGCTCGTGCATTCCGAAAAAACATACTCACCGAAAATCGTTTTGAGCTTCGGCAAGTTTACCGAAGTCAGATTTGTACACGTCGAGAACGCGTATTCTCCTGAAATCGCTGTGATGTTCGGAATGGATACCGACGTAAGATTCGTACAACCCTCAAAGGCGTGTGCGCCGATCTCTTCGAGTTTGTCGTTTGAAAATGACGTGATCGTCCTGTTCAAGATGCTGTGAAGCAGCTCCTCGTCCTGCTCACTTTCGCATACATGAGCACCTACAAGCTTATCTCCGTTGACGTAAGCGGTCTTTCCCGTGAGAATATCTGCTGATGATGCCGTTGCATCCGAAGTGTCCGTGCCTACCGATTCCACCTTTACCGTGATCGATTGAAATTCCGTAAAATCAACCTTATAGTACGGCTCGTTTTCAAAACAAACTTCATAAGCGTCGGTCATACGGCTTCCTCCGCTTTGAGATTTGCACGAACAGGAAACTTGATTGGTCGCGTTGCGTGACGTTCACCGTCTGCAACGAGGTTGATTTGAACGAGAGCGAACGCATCGGTGTTTGCGGCACTGAAAAGCGATGTCTCGCTTGGCGTCATTTTAAGCGTTACGGTGTCCTCGCATACGCTGACCCCGGATGATGTTTCCGTGTATTCGATGACGGTTTTTCCGTTTTGTGTGAGCGTGATGTAAAGCTCACTTTCCTCGACGGAAACGGGAAAGGTGAACTTCATTGTGTGGTCTGTCCAGACTGTGATAATTATTCCTCCCTCGCAAAATATATGTTGACCGTCACATAAATATGTGTTAAAATGAGGCCGTGAGAGAATGAAATCACATATTTTTGCAACGTGACTGTATTATATCACAAAATTGTGTGATTGTCAAGCGCAAATCACAAATTGCTGTGACAAAAGGGAAAGAAAATGACGCTTTACGAAAAAATATACGCTCTTTGCGAGCAAAACGGCATTAAACCGGCGACGCTCGCACATAATCTCGGATTTTCGAAAAACTTCTTCACGGAAATGAAATCGGGGAGGACAAAATCACCGTCTGCAATGAGGCTTTGCGCGATCGCGGAGTATTTCGGCATGGGAGTTGACGAGCTTCTCGGAGACGAAAAAAAAGCTGCCGTGCGTGTCCCCGTTTACGGAACCGTCCCGGCGGGGATCCCCGTTGATGCGATTGAGGAAATTATCGGTTACGAGGAGATAACTCCGGCACTTGCAGCTTCCGGAAAATACATCGCACTCAAAATAAAGGGCGACAGCATGAAGCCGCAAATATGCAACGGAGATACCGTCATCGTTCGCCTGCAAGCGGACGCGGATCCGGGTGATACCGTCGTCGTGCTGATAGCGGACGGTGAGGCGACGTGCAAAAAACTAAAGAAGGATAAGGCGGGAGTTTGGCTTGTGCCTAACAATCCGACGTACGATCCGATGTATTACACAAATGACGAAATTGAAAGCACGCCCGTGAAGGTTGTGGGCAAGGTCGTCGAGCTTAGACGCAAATTTTAACAAAAAAGGTGTACAATTTTGTACACCTTTTTTATTTATTCGAACCGTTTTTGTAAAATGAAACGGAGCCGTCCTCCGAGTGAAAAATGGCGAGCATAACGCTCTTTTCGTCCTTGATTTTTTGATTTTGCAGTTGATTTTGCAGCCATTTTTCGTTTTTGCCGATGCTTTTCAGGTTTTTTACGAGGATTTCACCGTCTAAAATCAGCTCAACTCCGATGCAGTGCTCTTTTGGCGAAATTCCGAGATCGGACGGAGTCGCCGGGCATTTTTCGGACTTCGGCAGGATTGAAAGCTTGCCGTTTTGCTCAAAAACAGCCGTTTGAATGTCGTCCAGATTGAAAAAGCCCTGCATTCGGCAAAGCAGCATAAATTCGGACAGATCTAACTTTGCCTTCTTCAGGCTGTCTCGATAGAGCAGCCCCTTGTCAAACAGAATCGTAGGAGTGCCGTTTATGAATTTTCTCGTCTGTGGTAGCTTATTTGTCAAAATTATAAGCAAAACCGATACAATTCCGTAAATTACGAGCGCTATAAATGGCTTCCAAGGCTGCTCAAGCTCGGTTGCAAGCTCTGCGCCGATGGAGCCGATCGTAATTCCGCTGATGTAATCGAAAAAATCAAATTGCGCGACTTGTTTGTGCCCCATAAGCTTTGTGATGACGAACAGTGCCGCCACCGAAAGTAACGACGTTAGTATTACTTTTAGGACGTCCATGTATATCCTCCGAATCGTTTTGCGTTATTTTTTGCAAAACATGCGAAGAATATGCAGATATGATTTCACAAAATTTCTTTAAGGAACAGAAGTGCCTCACGGTAGCCATCGAAGCCCTTTCCGCAGATCGTCTTTTTCGCAACGAGCGAGACGTACGAAAAACGACGGAATTCCTCGCGCTCATTTACGTCGGAAAGGTGAACTTCGACAGTCGGTATCGCGACTGCCTTCAGCGCGTCCAAGATGGCAACGCTCGTGTGCGTGTACGCCGCGGGATTGATGACGATCGCGGCATATTTCCCGTACGCTGCTTGGATCGAGTCAATTATCGCGCCTTCGTGGTTGGATTGAAAAAAATCGACTTCAAAACCGATATCTTCGGCAGATGCCTTAATAAAATCGAGTAATGCGGAATAGTTTTTGTTCCCATATATTTCAGGCTCGCGCAGTCCGAGCAAATTCAAGTTCGGCCCGTTGATGACCAGTACATTTTTGCCGATGTTGTTCATAAAAACTCCTGTAATTGCTGAATTTTCAGCTTTGATTCTAAGTAAACCGCATTATATGCAGTTGCGGAAAATTCTGCAAGCATTTTCCGCCGTTTTTGAAATCATGCCTGTACTTTCAAGTTCAAAATCCGCGATTTTCGCGTATGCGTCCTTGCGATTTTCAAAAAGATGCGCCAACGCCTTGTCTCCTCCGGCGGACAAAGGTCTGCCTTTGGTTGACAAAAGGGAAAGGTCGCGCTTCAAATAAATCACAACCGCATTTTGACGAATGACGTCGAAATTTTCCTTTACCGTAACAGCGCCGCCGCCCGTTGCGATGACGAGTGAGGAACGCTTGCAAAGCTCTTTGAGCGCTTCCGTTTCGATTCGCCTGAACTCGGATTCTCCCTCATTTTCGATGATCTGCTTCGGAGGTATGCCGACGGATTTTGTAATGTGCTTGTCCACGTCCGCAAACTCTCTGCCGAGCAGCTTTGCAATCTTTTTGCCGACGACGGATTTTCCGCAACCGGGCATACCTACGATGACTATGTTCAAAACCTCGCGCTGTATCGAGCGAAGAATTTCGTCAATTGCCGAATCCGGAACGGAGACGTCTCTGAAAAGCTCGGAGGCGCGTTTTGCCTGTGCGACGAGCATAAGTAAGCCGTTGGAAAACGGTATTCCAAGCCTTTCCGCGTCGAGTAGCAGCTTCGTTTTCGACGGATTGAAAATTATGTCCAGCACTGCCGAAACAGAGGTAAATTTGTCAAGCTCAATCGGGGCGATAAGATTGTTCGGATACATTCCGACAGGCGTTGTGTTAACGATAACGTCCGTATCGGCATAGTGACGGCTGATGTTTTCGTAATTGTTTTCGCCCGTGCGCGAGATGATAACAGGCTCACCGCCGAGATCACGGACAACGGCGCATACCGTTTTTGACGAGCCGCCGCTTCCCAAAACGAGGACTTTTTTGCCGTTGACATCAGTCAAGCGTTCGAGCATAAGATTGAATCCGAAATAATCCGTGTTGTAGCCGTACAGCTTGCCGTCTTTTTTGACGATCGTGTTGACCGAGCCGATCTTTTTCGCCTTTTCGTCAATGTCGGTACAGTATTTGATGACCGCTTCCTTGTACGGAATTGTCACGTTTATTGCGTCAAAATCACATCGAACGAAAAAATCGTCAAGCTCGTCCGGTTCGCGCTCCATAAGCGTGTACTCGTAGTCGGCAAGGTGACGGTGAATTTCGGGAGAATAGCTGTGACCGAGCTTTTTGCCGAGCAGACCGCATTTCATGTGAGTGTCTCCTTAAACGATTTCGGAATAGCTTCCGAGATAACGGAATTCCTGCGCCTCACGTTCAAGCTCACCGAGGAGCTCCTTGAGGGCAGGTGAGTAAATGGATTCGTCTATGTCAAAATAGAACATAAATTCAAAATTGCGATCGGGAATGGGACGGCTTTCAAGCTTGTTCAGATTGATACCGAGTACATTCAGACGCGAAAGCACTTTGTAAAGCGAGCCGGACTTGTGCGGAAGGATCATCATGATGCTCGTTTTGTCCGCACCGGGATAAATTTCAAGCTTTTTTGAGATGCAGATGAAGCGCGTGTAGTTGTCCTTTTCATTTGCAATTCTGTCTGCGACTACGGAAAGACCGTACAGCTCCGCGCATTCCTTGGACGAGATCGCGGCAACATCCGTTCTGCCGGAAGCCGCAACCTTGGCTGCCGCAACGGCAGTGTTTTCGCAGGGAATGATGTTCACGCCGGAAAGTGAGCAGAGAAATTCGCTGCATTGCGCGATCGCCTGTTCGTGGGAGTAAATTTCTTTGATTTCCGAAAGCTTCGTGCCGCGGTTTGCAAGCAAAGTGTGCGAAACCTGGATGCGCGCGGTTCTGACGATGGAAAAATTGTACTTGACCATCAGATCGTAAATCTGATTAACGGAGCCGGCGGTTGAATTTTCAAGCGGAAGGATTCCGAAGCGGCAAAGCCCCTTGTCAACTGCGGCAAAAACCTTGTCAAACGACGAAAGGAACATTATGGACGGATGTTTGAACATCTTTTCTGCGGCAGCCTGCGAATATGCACCGTCCGTTCCTTGGCAGGCAACGGTCGCTTTTTCGGGAAAGAGCTGCGCCGTGTCCTTTACGGCGTTTTCCATCATCTCGGTCAACTTTGAAGGCGCTGAGACGATCTTCGTCTGCTGCGCGCGCGAAATTTCGAGGATCATAGAATAAAGCTGACTGAGGCTGTTTTCGTATTCGGGACCGGCAGTTTCCGCAATCGCTTCAAGCATCTTGCGCTCACGCATGGGATCGCGTACGGGCAGATTGTTTTCCTTTTTGTACTGACCGATTTTTTTAACTGTTTCCATGCGCTCGATGAAAAGGCGAACGAGTTCTTCGTCAATGCGGTTTATTTCGTTTCTGTAATTTTCCATGCTCATGATAATTTCTCCGATATTTATAAAATTTCGTCTAAAACGGCGAGAGTTAAGCAAGATTCAATGACGGGCAGTGCACGCGGTACAATGCAAGCGTCGTGTCTTCCGCCAATCGTAATTTCCGTGTTTGTACGGGACGAAAGATCGACGGTCCTTTGCGGTTTCGCAATCGACGGAGTAGGTTTTATCGCGACTCTGAATATGATCGGCATACCGCTGGAAATTCCTCCGAGAATGCCTCCGGCATTGTTCGTGCGAGTTTTCACATTGTCTCCGTCAAAGTAAAATTCGTCGTTGTTATCGCTTCCGTGTGACTTTGCGGACTCAAATCCGGAGCCGATTTCAAATCCCTTGACAGCCGGTACCGAAAAAACAAGACGTGCAAGCTTTGATTCGATTCCGTCGAAAAGTTCGCCTCCGAGTCCGACAGGCACACCTACCGCGGCACATTCGATAATTCCGCCAACGGAATCCTTGTTCGCTCTCGTGTGCGCGATAAAATCAAGCATTTCCTCGCCTTTCCGCTCGTCAATGACCGAAAACGCCTTTGAAGTTACCGAGTCAAGCTCGTCCTTTGAGACAAGAACGGGATCGAAAACTTCGTCGCGTATGTTTCCGATTGAGAAAATGTGCGAACCCGTGGTAATGCCTAACGAACGCAGATATTCGTTTGCAATCGCACCTGCGACGCAAAGCGGAGCCGTCATCCTGCCGGAAAACGCACCTCCTCCGCGAAAGTCCTCAGCGCCGCCGTGTTTTACTTTTGCGGGGTAGTCCGCGTGACCGGGACGCGGCGTGCTCACAAGCGCGGAGTAGTCGCGACTGCGTTGATCTTTGTTGTAAATTATTGCCGTCAGCGCGGTTCCCGTCGTGACGCCGTTCATAATTCCACTGACAAATGAGGGAATGTCCGGCTCAGATCTTGCCGTGGAAAATGCGGATGCGGAGGGCGCACGTCGCTTCATAAACGCGGTAATTGCGGCTTCGTCGATCGGGATCCCGGCAGGCAAGCCGTCTATCGTAACGCCGATCGCCTCCGAATGAGACTGACCGAATAAAGCTACGCTGAGTTTTTTTCCGTTGAAAATTGACATTTATTTCTCCGTTATAAGTGAATTTAATCGTGTGTGACTTCAATCCTTCCGCCGAGCGCGGTGAAGTCGCGGATGAAATCCGGATATGATTTGTCTATCGCCTCAAAGCCGTCGATGATTATTTCTCCGTCCGACACGAGGGAAGCAATCGCGGCAGTCATGGCGATTCTGTGATCGTTGTGCGAGGAGACTCTCCCGCCGTGAAGTCTTCCGACACCGGAAATTATCAGCCCGTCGTCGGTTTCTTTTATGTCCGCGCCGAGCGAAGAAAGCACATCCGTCACAGAAAAAAGACGGTCACTTTCCTTCAAACGCAGACGGCGCGCGCCGTATACCGTGGTCGTGCCGACGGAAACGGACGCAACAAGCGAAAGTATCGGGATCAGATCCGGGATGTCGGTAGCGTCAATATCGCGAGCGCGCAGTTCCGCACGACGAAACTCAATACAGTCGTTCGATTCGTGCGCTTCGGCGCCGAAGTTTTTAAGAATTTCAACTGCGGCGAAGTCTCCCTGCGCGGTTTTGCGGTTGATGCCGCGAACGCCGACGAAATCCTCGGAAAATGCGCCTGCCGCAAGAAAAAACGCGGCATTGGAGCAGTCACCCTCGCAGGTGATGATGCCGGGAGAGACGTATTTTTGACCGCCTTGAATGTAATAACCGTCCTCGACCGCTTCAATTGTGATGCCGAACGCCTTGAGACATTCCAACGTTATGTCGATGTAGGGCTTCGATTCAAGCTTGCCCGTGATTCGTATTCTGCTGTCGCCGTCGCAAAGCGGAAGCGCAAAAAGCAAACCGGAAATAAATTGGCTCGATATGTTTCCGGGAAGGGAATAATCGCCGGACAAAAGCTCGCCGCCGACGCGCATCGGAAATTTGCCCTTTTTCGAAAGTTTCGCTCCGTGTGCGGTAAGCTCCTCGTAAAGCGGAGAAATCGGACGTGATGCAAGATACTCCGAGCCTTGTATCGTCAAAGCCTCGTTTCGCGCAGTCACCGCCGCGATCGGAAGAATAAAACGGAATGTCGAGCCGCTTTCGTTGACGTTTATTTCCGAAGTTTTTACCCCATCCGTCACAAAAAGCGAGCCGTTTTCAAACGTAACCGCCTTTCCCATCCCCTCCGCCGCGCTCATCGTCGCGTAAATATCCTTGGACAGCGTAACGTTGTCGATGCGCGTTTTTCCGTCCGAGAGGGCGGAGCAGATAAGAAGCCTGTGCAGGACAGACTTTGATGCTATCGCGGACACAGTGCCCGTCAGCCGCGACGGATAAACCGTTACAGTCATAGGATAACTCCTTTTATAAGCGAGTAAAGCTCGTCAAAACTTACTTTTTTGATTTGCGTTTTAGAAAGCGAGACGGGAACGATTACGGAAATTTCGTCTCCGCTTTTCTTTTTGTCGTTTTTGATTGCACAGGTCAGATCTTCCGCGGAAAAATCCGCCTTTGTCGGAAGTGAATTTGCCGTCAAAACGGATTTAAGCCTTTCGAAAACGCCGTTCTCGCAGATTCCTGCCGTCTCGCACGCGCTCGATATAATGGACATGCCTATCGCGACAGCCTTGCCGTGACTGATTTTATATTCGCTCAGGCTTTCAATCGCATGACCGACAGTGTGCCCGAAATTCAAAAGCGCACGCTCGCCGCGGTCAAATTCGTCGCGCGATACAATGTCGTTTTTGTTCGAGATACAGCGCGCAACGATTTCGTCGATGTTCTTTTTGATGCCGTCGTCGATAAGTCCGAGCAAATCGGGGTCGTTTATAAACGCGTATTTTATGACTTCGGCACAGCCGTCCGCGAAAATGTCATCGGGGAGAGTTTTTAGATAGTCCGTATCACATATGACCGCAATCGGCTGATAAAATGTGCCGATGATGTTCTTCGCACCGGAAAAATCAACGCCCGTTTTGCCTCCGACTGAGGAATCCACCTGCGATAAAAGTGTCGTCGGCACGTTGATAAAATCAATTCCGCGCATGTAGATCGAAGCGGCGAATGCCGCCATGTCACCTGTGACGCCGCCGCCGAGCGCGATGATAAGATCGTTTCGGTCAAAGCCGTGTTCTTTCAAATATGCGATGATGGATATAACGGTTTCGATGGACTTGTGTTCTTCGCCGTGCTGAAGCGTAAAAATATGCTTTTCCGTTGCTTCGGGCAAACGAGCTGTGAACGTGTCCGCATACAAAGGCGCAACATTGTCGTCTGTCACGGTCAGAATGCGTGAGGCAGAACTGAGCGAGGAGATTTCCGCACCGATCATCGAGGCAGCCCCCGAACCGACAAGAACGTCATAATTATGAGAGGTCTTTATTTTGATCTTTTTCACCATACAGAGTCCTTTCCTTTATGACCCTGCCTTCGCGCAGGAGCGATTTTAATTCGTCCGCGTCGCTTTTGTCGAGCGCATCGCGGTATTTTTGCAGGTTTTCTATGATTGTGTCTAGCTCACCGATTAGATTGTCGCGATTGTCAAGGAAGAGATCCGTCCACATGTCCTCGTTCAAACGAGCAACGCGCGTAAGATCGCGGTAGCTGCCGGCGGAGAAATTTTTGTGCCGCAGAGCGGACGGACTTTTAACGTATGCGTTCGAAACAACGTGCGCAAGTTGAGACGTGTACGCGATAAGCTCGTCGTGCGTCTCAGGCGTTGTAACATTTAACTTGGCAAAACCGCAATCGAGCATTACGGACTTAACTTTGTCCAGAATGTGAAGATCCTCGTTTTTTTGGGGTGTGACAACCATAACGGCATTGTTGAAAAGTGTCGCTCTTGCGTGCTTAAAGCCGGAAAATTGCGTTCCTGCCATGGGATGACCGCCGACAAACGTGAAGCCGTGGCGCTCCGCAAGCTCAAACGCGGATAAGGTAATGCTTCGCTTTGTTCCGGCAGTGTCGATTACGATCGTACCCTTGCGGATCAAATGAGAGTTCTTTTTTAGGTAATCAAGCGTCGCCGTCGGGTAAAGTGAAACGATTATCATTTCGCAGGACGAGAGATTTTCATCCGTCAGCTTTTGCGCAACGTCACCCGTCATTATAGCGTAATTCAATATCGTTTTGTCAATGTCGTACGCGTAAACGGAGTGCTTTTTACTTGCCGTGAGCGCCTTTGCAAATGAACCGCCGATAAGTCCCAAGCCAACTATTCCGATGTTCATTAGAGCTTCCTTTCAATGCTTTAATTTGCAGCGATTACTTGTCTGATTTCGTTAACGCGAGCAGCAACGTCCGCGAATTCTTCGGGGGTGAGCGATTGTGCGCCGTCGCAAAGCGCGCGCTTGGGATCGTTGTGAACCTCGATCATAAGACCGTCTGCGCCGGCAGCGGCGGCAGCCATTGCCATAGGCTTGACAAGACGTGAAATTCCGCAAGCGTGACTGGGGTCAACGATAACGGGAAGGTGAGAAAGCTCCTTGAGTACCGGGACTGCGGAAAGGTCAAGCGTGTTTCTCGTGTAGGATTCGTATGTACGGATGCCGCGCTCGCAAAGAATGACGTTTTCGTTTCCGCCTGCCATGATGTATTCCGCGCTCATCAAAAGCTCTTTCAAGGTGCCGGCAGTGCCGCGCTTGAGAAGGATCGGCTTGCGGATCTTTCCGAGTTCCTTGAGAAGCTCGAAGTTTTGCGCGTTTCTCGCGCCGACTTGAATAACGTCAACGTCCTCGAATAAGGGAAGGTATTTTGCGTCCATAATTTCGGTTACAATGGGCATACCTGTCGCTTTTTTCGCCTTGATCAAAAGATCAATTCCCTCAGCGCGAAGTCCCTGGAAATCGTACGGCGAAGTCCTCGGCTTGAATGCACCGCCGCGAAGCAGAAGTGCGCCCGCTTCCTTTACCTTTGTCGCAACTTCGAGAATTTGCGCCTCGCTTTCAACCGAGCAAGGACCTGCAATAATTGCGAAATTGCCGCCGCCGATCTTGATGTTATCTACGTTTACAATCGTGTCGTCCGGATGAAATTTGCGGTTCGCACTCTTGAACGGCTCGCTCACGCGCTTTACGCTGTCAACGATTTCGAGCGATTCGATAAGCTCGCCGTCAACTCTTGTCGTGTCACCGACAAGACCGAGTACCGTCTGATTTTTACCCTCGGAAATGTGTATGTCCAGGTTTTGTTCCTTTAACCATTCGATCAAATTTTCGATTTGAAGCTTGTCGCTGTTTTGTTTGAGAACTACTATCATTTTAATAAATCCTTTCGGGTTGGATGATTTTATGCATAAGATGAAAAAACGGACTTTGCAGTAAATTCTTTCTGCAAAATCCGTAGGTTGAATCTGAAATTTCCATTCTTCCGAATTTATTTTTGTGCAACAGAATTTACTCTTACCTATCTTTTTTGATAAAGAAAAAGTAAAAGTAATAATATTCGTTTGCAAAAACTCGGCTCATCATATTGATTTCATCTTTTCGATGTTAATAATTTATTTATGATTATATCAGCGTAAATGCACCTTGTCAAGACTTCGCGGAAATTTTTTTGCAGTTTGCATAATTATTCGTTCATATGAAAAAATATGTTGACAACGTTCTTTTTTTGGGTGTATTATTTTAATATAACCCCCTTAAAAAAGTGACGGAGCGAAACCGGCAAATTAAACTTCGAATTTCGTGCCGCAAACGGAGATTTTATGCCAAAATATTATCAGTCTGAGATTGAATGTGCCTCACGCGAGGAAATGCGAGCTATCCAAAACGAAAAGCTCGTAAAGCAAGTGAAGCATGTATATGAAAATGTCGAATATTACCGCAAGCTTATGGACGCAAAAGGCGTTTCGTGCGACGATATTAAGTCCGTGGACGACCTTCATAAGCTCCCGTTTTTGACGAAAGCGGATCTGCGAGATGCATATCCGTACGGACTTTTGGGAACGGATTTGAAAAACTGCGTTCGTATACAATCCACAAGCGGAACAACGGGCAGACGTGTCGTTGCGTTTTATACGCAAAAGGACGTTGACCTTTGGGAGGAGTGTTGCGCGCGTGCGATAGTTGCCGCAGGCGGCTCAAACGAGGATGTTTGCCAAATCGCATACGGCTACGGGCTTTTCACCGGCGGCCCCGGACTCAACGGCGGATCGCATAAAGTCGGCTGTTTGACGCTTCCGATGTCGTCGGGCAATACGGAGCGCCAAATCCAGTTTATGCGCGACCTTCACGCGACGATCCTTTGCTGCACCCCGTCGTATGCGGCGTACATAGGCGAAGCGATCAAGGAAATGGGACTCACGTCGGACGATCTTGACCTTAAAGCAGGTATTTTCGGCGCCGAACCTTGGACCGAGGAAATGCGCCGCGATATAGAAAAATCTCTCGGAATAAAAGCATACGATATTTACGGCTTGACGGAAACTTCCGGCCCCGGCGTTGCGTTCGAATGCGAATCTCAGGAGGGAATGCACATAAACGAGGACCATTTTCTCGCCGAGATAATAGATCCCGAAACCGGCGAGGTTCTGCCGGAAGGCTCAAAAGGCGAGCTGGTTTTCACAAGCCTTGATAAAGAAGCATTTCCGCTGTTGCGCTACCGCACACGCGATATATGCGTCCTCACACGCGAAAAATGCTCCTGCGGACGCACTCTCGTAAAAATGTCCAAGCCGATGGGCAGAAGCGATGATATGCTTATAATCCGCGGAGTTAACGTCTTCCCGTCGCAAATAGAAACCGTGCTTTTCAAGGAAGGATATTCTTCAAACTATCTGATCGAGGTCGACCGCGTGAAAAATACGGATACGCTTGATATTTATGTTGAGCTTTCGCCGGAGCAGTTCTCCGATACCGTAAAATATCTCGCGCAAAAAGAGCGCGATCTTGCCGATGCGATCAAAACGATGCTCGGAATCAATCCGAAGGTGCATCTTGTCGCGCCGAAAACGATACAGCGAAGCGAAGGTAAGGCTGTTCGCGTCGTAGACAAGAGAAAGCTTCACGATTAACCGAAAGGAGATGCGAATATGAGCTTAAAACAAATATCCGTTTTTATCGAAAATAAATCCGGAAAGCTTGCGGAAGCAACAAGGTACATCGCCGATAAAAACATTAATTTGAAAGCGCTATCAATCGCGGATACGCAGGATTTCGGTATCCTTCGCGTAATTTGCGATGATCCGGCTTCTGCCGAAAAGGAACTGAAAAGCGGTGGATATATCGTGGCTGTGACGGAGGTGCTTGCCGTCTCCATTGACGATAAGCCCGGTAGCCTTGCCTCAGTTCTCGAAGTCCTTTCCGAGGCGGGAGTTGCCGTCGAATATACGTACGCGTTTATATCAGCAAAATCGGGCGCGTATATGATTTTCCGTGTTGACGACAATGTCGTCGCGGCGGCCGCTTTGGCTGGCGCAGGCGTGAAAACGGTAAATCAGACGGAGCTGTTCTGACAATCGAAGCACAAGAAAAAGTTTTTTGCTTTTTCTTGTGCTTTTTATATGAGTGTGCATTGTTGTTTTGCACAAAAAAACGCAGGCCTCTTTGTACAAGATTGACAGTTATTGGTGTTGACCTTAACCTCGCGAAAAGCTATAATATTATGTGGTTTTTTGAAAAATGAAATGTGCTTTGCGAGGATGAACGAAGCGGTTAGGAAGCAGTATGAACACAGTTAATAGTCATGTCAATATTCATGGTACAAGATGCGTAAAAACGGCAATTTCCGTTACGATTTGCACGCTTGTTTATCTTATTATAGGAAGAAATCCCACCTTCGCTTGCATCGGTGCCGTGTTCGGACTCGGCAGCGATATGGCAGATTCGAGACTCAACGGCGGTAACAGACTGTTCGGAACGATCTTCGGCGGCTTTATCGGCATGGCGCTTTTCAGACTTTACCTTATTTTCTGCCCGAACGGTGAGCTTACTGCGCTTATGCTTCCCATTGTCTTCGTCGGAGTGTTGCTTTTGATTCTTGCGGCATACACTTTCAAATGGAGAGGCGCTGTTCAGCCCGGCGGCGTTATGCTTTGTATCGTGCTGTTCAATCAGCCCGTTGAAAGCTACGTTTCATATTCGCTCAACCGTATACTCGACACTGCGGCAGGCGTCGCACTCTCGCTTCTGATCGCGTACCTTTTGCCCAAGGAACGTATCGTCAAAATATTCGATTTTATATATGCGAAAAGCCGTCGCGGAGACGATTCTCCCGTTGGCACAATAAAAGATTGAACGTAAACGGAAAAGCAGCTTGCTTTTCCGTTTTTTGCGCTTGACTAATTTTTTTTAGCGTTATACAATATAAGCGAAAAAACTCGCGCTTGAGGTGATTTATGCATATTATTGTGTGTGTTGACGATAACGGCGGAATGCTTTTCAATAAAAGACGCCAAAGCAAGGACAGCGTGCTTCGCGCGCGTGTTCTTTCCGGGCTTAACGGCAGAAACTTTCGAATGAACAGCTATTCCTTCGGTCAATTTTCCGAGGACGAGGGAGCAAACGAGATTTTTACGGACGAAAACTTCCTCGACATAGCAAGCGACGGAGACGTGTGCTTCGTGGAAAATGTCGAGCTTTTGCCCTATTCCGAAAAGATCGAAACGATCACGCTTTATAAGTGGAATCGCACGTATCCGTCAAGCGTGAAGTTCCCTAAGGAGCTGCTCGCAGGGCGAAAGCTTATCGCAAGCGACGAATTTGTCGGAAGCTCCCACGAAAAAATAACGGAGGAAACCTACAGATGAGAAAAAACAGACAATTTGAGCGTGCTTTTAAGAAAAATCCCGTCCTTTCGGTCATAATCCTTGTGGTTTTGGCGCTTTTGGCATATTTTTACTTGTCGAACGCTTCGTTTCAGTCTAACCCGACACCTGCCGATTCTTTGCATGAATCGAATGTCCCTGTCGAAAACGGTTCCGACGAGATTCCCGAATATTCCGGCGAGCCGTATTGCGAGCTGAACGGCAACATCCCCGTTTTCACCGACGAGGAATTTTCCGCCGAATCGTATGAATATTATTCGGATTTGGACGAGCTTGGCAGATGCGGCGTTGCGATTGCGTCTGTCGGTCAGGATCTTATGCCGACCGAGGAAAGAGGAAACATCAGTCAGATCCACCCCACAGGTTGGCACAGCGTCAGCTATGATGTCGTTCCCGGAGGTAACCTTTATAATCGTTGTCATCTTATCGGCTATCAGCTTACGGGTGAAAACGCGAATGAGAAGAATCTCATCACCGGCACGCGCTATCTTAATGTTACCGGAATGCTTCCGTTTGAAAATATGATCGCGGACTATGTGAAAGAAACGTGCAATCATGTCGTTTATAAAGTGACTCCAGTTTTCGAGGGAGATGAACTTATTGCGCGCGGAGTTATTCTCGAAGCGAAGTCCGTTGAGGATGACGGTGAGGGGATAATGTTCAATGTCTATGTTTATAACGTCCAGCCCGGAATCATTATAGATTATCAAACGGGTGAAAGCGAAGAAGATCCCGACTATGTTGTCACAGGGGATTTGAGTTTTTACGAGGCGAAGTATGAAGAAATATTTGTATGAAGCACATTTACATACGTCCGAGGGTAGTGCTTGTTCTCGCATAAAGGGAGCGGATGCGGTTGATTTTTATAAAGCGCTCGGCTATACGGGTATAATCGTCACTGACCATTTCTTTAACGGAAACTGCGCCGTCCCACGCGAGCTTCCGTGGGAGGAGAGAGTCGAGCGTTTCTTCGTCGGATACGAGAGCGCGAAAAAACGCGGCGACGAGGTCGGTTTGGATGTGTTTTTCGGTTGGGAATATTGTCACGGCGGTTCGGAAATCCTGACTTACGGTCTCGACAAGGAATGGCTCCTTGCAAATCCCGACGTGTGCCGTTGGAGTGTGAACGAATATTGTTGCCGCGCGCACGATGCAGGCGCGTTTCTTTCGCAGGCGCATCCGTTCAGGGAGGCGCAGTGGGTGCCGTTTTTGCGCTTGTTCCCACGATTGACGGACGCTGCCGAGGTCTATAATTGCACGGTAAACAAAACGCCGAAGGATTCGGAGCTGAGCAATTTTTACGCAACTCATTACGAGCTTCACCGCACGGCAGGTTCGGATTTCCACGGATTGCCGAACTCACGTTTTTGCGCGAACGCTTTTTCCGAACGCCTTATGTCCGTTTTTGACTACGGCAAAGCCGTATGCGCGGACGAAAACGAAATAATCGAGGATGCGCTTGAATATCTCGGCGTTTCCGAATGCGAAGCGGTGCAAAAGCTTCGTAAAGGATAAAATTGTAGAAAAACCTCCGCGGCGGTTCACGTTTCTGCCGGGAGGTTTTTGTTGTATTTATTTTTTTAGCTTCGTGGCGCGGATGTCCTTACCCTCAAAGAGCAGCACGGCAAATTCGCCGAAAAGACGGCTTGTGATTCTGTCCGAATAGCGATTACGCAACTCGACAGAGGAAAGATTCGTGTTGATTATCATTGCCTTGCCGCGGTTGATTCGCGAATTGATGAGATTGTAAAGGCACGAGATTGTGAACTGATTGGTCATTTCCGTGCCGAGATCGTCGATTATCAAAAGATCGCAGTCAAAATAGCGTTCCGTTGGATCCGCATCGACGTTGGAATATGAACTTCTGAATTGCTTGTCCTCGAAATCGCCGATGAGATTTTGCGCGGTTTCGTATTTCACGTCAAAGCCGCGTTCAATGACCGCTACCGCGATCGACGTTGACAGATGCGTTTTGCCGAGACCTGTCGCGCCTGCGAAAAGCAGGTTTCCATCGCCGTTTCCGGTGAAGCTTTCCGCGAATTTTTTTGTTGTTGCATAATTGTTTTTCGCTCTTGTGAGCGCGTCACCGGAATAATAATCGAGGGAGAATGAATCGAAAGTTTGCGTTTTCATAAGTGCGCCGATACCGGAGCTTTCGTAGCCTGCCATAATCAGCGCACGCTTCTTGCAAACGCACATTTTTTCTTTTACGTAGCCGGTGTCGCCGCATTCGGGACAGAAATATTTCGGCTCCGTGTAGTCCGCAGGGTAGCCGTTTTCGACTAATAGGGCGCTTCTTTTTTCGGAAAGCACAATGCTTTCGGCTTCAAGCGCGTTCATACGTTCCTTTATCCCGTCGGGGCCAAGGCAAATTGCATTGATTATTTTCCTTTCGGTGCCGGCAAGTTCGGTGTCGATTGCCTTTATTTCGGGGATTTTACCGTAAATGTCGGAGAGGCGTTTTGAGGCAGAAGCCTCAGCCGCGAGCTTGCGCTCCGTAAGAACCGCGTTCGCTTTCAAGTAATCTTCACGTCTGTAACTCATAAAAATACTCCGTGTGTGTTATTGTTGATCGGTTTTGAGGCCGCGCTTGACAGCCATGCTGAAAAAGTCGTCAGTGTCGAAACTGCTTTCGATACTTTTCTTTTCTGCGTCGCATGCGGCAACGTCGTCGGGAGTTTTGATCCCCTTTTCGTTCCACGAGGAAAGTATCTTATCCATGTAAGCGACAGATGCCGTGCCTGTTGCGTTTGCGGTTTTTTCGTATGCAAGCTCAATCAAGTCAAATCCGAAGCCGAATGTGTTTTGCCAACGATCAAAGCGTTCGCGTTCCGCTTTTGTGAAAGTTCGAGCCCCCACACCGAGCAGGCGGCGCAAGCGATTCTCGAATTCGTCCTTCGTTTCAAGCTTGAACAGATATTCCTCAAGCGCAAGTATGCTTTCAATTTCGTTATCGTATATTGAAAGCGCTGTTTTTTCAATGTATTTTACGTTTTTCTTGCCCTTTCTGGCGCAATACGCCGCGACGAGCAATATGTACTCGTCCTCAACTCCGAGATAGTCACGCAGAGCCAAAAGACATGAGCTTTCGGAAGAATTCAGTATGTGACCGAGCGTTTGCGAGCAAGCATCGAGCAAGGAAAGACGCTCCGGAGCTTCCTTTGACATTCGCTCAACATCCGACGCGGAAAGCGGCGGAATTTCACGTTTCGGAGCGACACGTCTTTCGTCCCGTTTGTCTTCAACAGCGAGCACACCTGCACCGCGCCAAAACGCGATTGCGGATTTTATGTCGTCGCGGTCTGTGCCGAGCTTTTCCGCAAGCTCCTGTGTTTTTGTTTCAAGTGATTCACACACAGACGGATCCTTTGCAAGCAACATAATCAGCGCGAGGTCTGTTTTTGTTGCACCGACGAGATTGTCGATCACGGCGGCTGGAATGTTCAATATTCCGTTTTTATATTCGATGCGTATTTTCACATAATCTCCTTAAATTGCGAAACGATTCTTCGGGTTTTGCGCCGATTCCATAATTTTCCACATTTTCAACAGAGTTTTCCACAGACAAGCGTAAATTTCGCTGTCTAAACCGCTTTTTCTGCAAACAATCGCAGAATTTATTGTCAAAAAAGATTTTTTTAGAGACAAGCATGTGCGTCCCTGTCGCAAAATGCTTTTCGATGTGCTTGGGATCATTCGCCGGTCGCGCGAGCGTTCAAATCCGTGTCCGCGCGAACACCGGATAGATAATCGTAGTACGCCTGTGCGCCGATCATTGCGCCGTTGTCGCCGCACAGCGATCTTGAGGGCACATAGAATGTGATTCCGCGCTTTTCCGCAAGCTCCGAAACGGCAGCACGCAAATGCGAGTTTGCCGCAACGCCGCCGGCAAGCACGATCTTGTCAAGACCGGTTTTGTCAAGAGCGAGCGCGAGCTTTTCCGTAATGGCATCGCAAACCGCAGCGGTAAAGGATGCGGCGATGTCTTCTCTGCAAACGTCCTCGCCCTTCATTTTCGCCGTGTTGACGTAGTTTATTACGGCGGTTTTTAAGCCGGAAAACGAAAATTCGACCGCGTCTCCGTGGATCGCGGGTGAGGGAAGCTTTATTGCGTTTTTATTTCCGAGGCATGCAAGCCTGTCCATTTCGGCGCCGCCGGGATAGGGAATACCTATGACGCGCGCGGCTTTGTCGAAGGCTTCGCCTGCGGCATCGTCGCGAGTGTATCCGATCTCCTCAAAGTCGGTGTAGGAGCGGACGGCGATAATGCTTGTGTGACCGCCGGAGGCAACCATTGCGAGGAAGGGCGGCTTCAGTTCGGGATGCGTGAGGTACGCGGCAGCGATGTGACCGCGAATGTGATTCACCGGTACGAGCGGCTTGCCGGACGAATACGCGAGCGATTTCGCGAAATTCACGCCGACGAGAAGTGCGCCGATCAGACCGGGTGTGTTCGTTACGCCGATGGCATCGACTTCATCAAGCGTGACGTTCGCATTCGCGAGCGCCTCGTGAGTGAGTTTTGCGATGATTTCAATGTGTGCTCGACCGGCAACTTCGGGAACGACGCCGCCGAAGCGACGATGTATTTCAATTTGCGATGCGATCTCGTTTGAAAGAATCTCGCGCGAGTTTTCGCTCATTTTGACAACTGCGGCGGAGGTTTCGTCGCAGGAGCTTTCAAGTGCAAGTATAATCATTTTCAGTCTTCTTTGATTTCGTTAAAATTCAGTGTCATTAAGATTGCGTCCTCGCGAGGCTCGGAGTAGTAACCTTTGCGTTTGCAGTCGATCGAAAAGCCGAACGACTCGTAAAGTGCGCGCGCAGGAACGTTGCTCTCGCGAACTTCGAGGTGAAGCTTTTGTACGTCCGAACTTTTCAGCTCGGAAACAAGGCTTTTCAGCATAGCTTTTGCAATGCCGTTGCGACGCGCAATGGGTAAAACCGCGATGTTTGCAAGCTCCGCTTCGTCAAACAAAACGGAGACGAACGCGTATCCTACGAGCGCGTTATCAGCGTAAGCAAGTACAAAGTGATTGCAGTCGTTTTCCGCGTATTCGACGATCGACGCACGCGACCAAGCGTTTTTTGTGCCGAAGCATTCCGCTTCCGCGAACATTAGCTCGTCCGCTTGCGTGTCTGATATGGAATTTTGCAGGACTACTCGAAAATTCGGACTCATTTTAATATCCGAAAACGCCGGAGAGTGAATCGTCGTTTTCGATCCATTCAACGGTTTCGATCTCTCTGTGGGTGCCGACGGAATCCCTGATCACGACGGTTTTTATGCCTGCGTTGAGGATGAGACGTTTGCACATCATGCAGCTTGAAGTGCCACCTACGACGCTTCCGTCCGCAGGATCCGTGCAGCAGATGTAGATCGTAGAGCCGAGCATCTGATCACGCGGAGCTGCGATGATGGCGTTCGCCTCGGCGTGTACGCTTCTGCAAAGTTCATAGCGCTCGCCGCGTGGAATTCCGAGCTTTTCACGCTGGCAGGTTCCTATATCTGTGCAGTTCTTACGTCCGCGAGGAGAGCCGTTATATCCGGTTGAAACAATTACGTCATTTTTTACGATGATGGCACCGTATCTTTTTCTCAGACAGGTACTTCTTTCGGAGACCGTCTGAGCTATGTCAAGGTAATATTCTGTTTTTGAAACGCGATCCATAAGCTCGTTGTCCTTGTTTTATATGTATTACGGTTTTCACCGTAACTTATATTTTATCATTTTACGGGTAATAAATCAATCGCAATTATCGTTTGTTTTCGATAAAAGCGACCGAATTTCCGACATTTTCGAAAAAATCGGGAGACTCAAAGCCGAGTCTCCCGTTATTGTTAATTATATGCGGCAAAATCAGTTGCCCTGACAGCAGCAGAACAGAATCACAAGAGCGATTATGATGATCCAGCAAATATTGCCGTCGTTAAATGTTCCGCAAAGACAGTTACCCATATCGGTACCTCCGTATTAAGATGTGAAGCGAAGGGAGAAAGTGAAAATCCCTTCTCGCTAATCATAATATGCCGGAGATCGAAATGTGTTACGTTAAAATAAGCTCGTCTGCGTTGAGAAACTCGTTTGCGGCACCGATGCTGTCGGCAGGGAACTCCTTCATTGCACCGCATTCGGCGCAAATGACGCGAATCGCGTTTTCTTCAATGCGGACGCGATAATCGCCGCTGTCCTTACAGAAACAGTGGATTTTTCCCTCGGCCTCAAGCTCGCGAACAACGAAATTTACAATGTCAAAGACTTGCGGATCCGTGATTGAGTCCGCCTTGAGCTTGGAAAAAGCGTCGGGAGATGTGTCGCCGAGAAGCTCAAGCAGTTCCTTTTCAGAGCGTTCGAGCGCTTGACCGACAGCTCCCCTGCCGCCGATGAAGCAAATGTCCAACCCTGTGTATGGGCAGGCGAAGGTGAAAAGTTCACGTCCGAAGAAAACGGAGCTTCCGAGCGTTAAATGATGCGGATTCGAACAGAAAAGACAGGGCACAGTCAGCCTGACGCGTTTGTCCGAGCCGTACATAATGTGCATTTCCGAGCCGCCGCAGGAGCATTTCAGCTTGATCATGTCCGCAGAAAGCGCAAATGCACCGACAAGACTTATTACACCGGCGCCGCATTCGGGGCAGCGATACGCAACGGTGGTTTCTTTTTTATCAAGTACCATAATTAAAGTTTACTCCGATTGATAGCTAATTATCCTTAATTTGTGTAGATTCTCGCAACTCGCTTGCCGACAAGGCACACAAGCTCGTAGTTGATCGTTCCCGCAGAGCTTGCCAAATCGTCAAGACGCTTTGGATCGCCACCGAAGATGATGACCTCGTCTCCCACTTTGACATCGGGAATGGCACTGATATCGACTATGCATTGATCCATGCATATTCTGCCGAGGATGGGAGCTGTATGACCGTTGATATATACGCCTCCGCTGAAATGACGCAAAAAGCCGTCCGCATATCCGACCGGTACCGTTGCGGTAAGTACATCGCGGTCGGCGGTGTAAATGCCGTTGTAGCTGACTTTTTTGCCGGCTTTTACGGTATGTATGTGGGAAATTATGCTTTTGAATGTCATAACGGGACGAAGCTCGATCTGCGGCTTGTCACTGTATGGCATGAGACCGTAAAGAATGATCCCGGCGCGCACCATGTCAAGATGATATTCCGGGAATTTGAGCGTTGCGGCGCTGTTGCAGACGTGGCGCTTCAAATTGAGCCCGTGTGCGCGGAGCATTTCGTCAACTTTTTTGAAGCGCTCGAAAGCGAGGCGTGTTTCGGTGTCGTCATCCTCGTCGGCGCAAGCAAAATGAGTGAACAATCCCTCCGAAACTATACCGGGAAGCTCCGATGCAGTGCAGATTTCGTCTGCGGCATTTGCGTCTGCGTCAAATCCGAGCCTGTTCATGCCTGTGTCAAGCTTGAAATGCGCTTTGACTTCACAACCTGCTTTTACTGCGGCATTTGAAAGAGCAGAGGCGTATTCGGAGGAAAAAACGGTTTGTCTGATGTCGTTTTGAGCTAAAAGTGCGACGTTTTCGGGGGGCGTATAGCCGAGAATCAATATTTTCGCGCCGGTCAATTTTTGTGCGTCAAATGTGCTGCTCAACTGAAGTGCTTCCTCGATACAGGAAACAGCAAACCAACGTGCGCCGGTTCGGTAAAGCGCCGCCGCACAGCTTTCTGCGCCGTGACCGTATGCATCGGCCTTGACAACGCACATGACCTCAGATGAACCGACTGTTGCTTTTATGCTTGAATAATTGTTTTTCAATGCGGAAAGATCTATCTCCGCCCATGTTTTATGCTTGATGCTGTTTTCTTCGTAAATCATTGTATTTTCTCGTTTTTATTGATATCCGTTGTGAGACGGTAGCTGTCTATCTCATAGGTGCAATTTGAATTTATAAGTGCGATTTTTCGCGGAAGCTTCGTTACGGAGTCGAGCGTTACCGTCACGGCGTTTCCGTTTTGATCACCGAAAGAAAGCGTCAAAGATCCGTCATCGCCGTTCTCGGCTGAGTAAAGCGATTCCTGATCAATAGCGAAAAAGGATGCAAGCGTCGAATAAGCGGTGCTTGCGTGTTCGGAGCACGGAATCGAAATACCGTCTGCGGAAAGTGATATTTCTCCGTTTGATATTGTTACAGTATGTGTTCCGAGAGTGCAGTTAAAGCAGAGGACTGCATTGCGTGATCCGGATGAAATTTCGCTTTCCGTTGCATTTTCGAGGATAACGGAAAGACGTACCGAGCCTGTGTCTGTTGTAAGTATTCCGCTGATTTCCGCACCCGCCGACTGATATGCAAGCAGATCCGAATTTGCGGGTGAACCGCACGATGAAAGGAAAATAAAAACGGTAAATAACGCGATAATCAGCTTTTTCATCACAGCCTCCGTCAATATAAAAACATCACGGCGCTTTTCAGCGCCGTAACATTTTTATGTAAGCTGACCGAGACTTATTCCGTTGACGCGATTATTTCAGCGCGTTTTCTCCTGCAAAATGGAGCTCTGTAACAACGGTTTTCTTGTTGTAATATACGATGATGCCGAGAGATTTGTCGATCATATCGAAAAGGATAGCGGCTTTTTCACCGTTTTCTTTCGTATAAACGCCGTAATAAACGTTGGGGTGAACGGGAGAAGACGTGTGATTGATGATGTTTTCGGGCTTGATGCCGAGCTCATCAAACGTACGACGGTGTTCTTCTTCGTTGTAGGGTGCAATCATTTCGAAATCCTTGATCTTCATTTCGAGAACGAGCTTTTCCGCGATCTGTTCTTCGGCGTGCTCGTCGTTCTTGTCAACGCGGAACTTCTTGCCGTAGTAACGTGTGAAACGGATCGTGCCTGCATTTTTGATTTCATAACGCTGGTCGTAGTTAACGTATCTCCATGTGCCGTTGATAAGCGGACGTGCGAGAATAACGAAAACGGGAACGAACACGAATGCCATATAAGATATAATTGTAAAGAGCACTCCGATGATTGCAAGCGGAACGAGCCAATATGCAAGCTTCATAAGGATTCGTTTGGTTTTGTAATCGCCTTCAGATTTTTTCGGCACGGCATAGTCGCAGTTGTACTTATTTTCGCCACTCATTTTTAATGATTCTCCTCGGTTGATAATTAAATTTCGGAAATATCCAAATGATATTATAGCACGCGTGAAGCCCGATGGCAAGAGTATTTTTTGCAAAGTACGGATCAGTTCGGGAAACAATTTCGCTCGTAATGGAATATGTACTGCTGAATGATGCCGGCATAGGGAGAGAGGGCGCCGAAGTCCGACACTGTCGGTATGCCGTTTTCGAAATACTTGCCTATCGTGCGCTTGATCCATACGTCAACAGGGAAAGCGTTCAAGCGTCCGAAACCGAAAAGCAGTGTGCAAGCCGCCACCTTGGAACCGACGCCTTTGATCGACGTAAGCTCCGCTTCCGCTTCTTCGTAGGATTGCGCGGATTTGACTTTTTCGAGAAACTGCGGATTCGAAATCACCGTTTCTGCTGCATCAAAAACGTATTTTGCGCGGAAGCCCATTTTCAGCGCGAACAGGCTGTCAACGCCTGCGTCGTGAAGCTTTTGCGGAGAGGGAAACGCGTATTCATCCGCGCCCGAAACAGGCTCACCATATTCTCGGCACAGACGTTTTATGATGCTTTTGATTCGCGGAATGTTGTTGTTTTGCGAAATTATAAAGGAAACGAGAGCCTCCCATGGATCCTGTGCGAGAATCCTTATACCTGAGCCTGAGCGCGCGGCGAGCGCGAGTCTGCTGTCTGTGCCCCATTTTTGTTCGATTGCATTGATTATTGCGGCATAGTCAAGATCAAGACCGAAATATTTCGCCCAAATCGAGTCGAACTCCGATTTTGTTGTGTTTTCGATGATTAACGTGTCCGAATCGGGAGTCATGACGCTTATGTATTTGCCGTATGCGACACCCGCGTAGGCGATATCTGTGCCGTACAGTTCGGGAAAACGCGGATCTGTGCGTTCGAACCTGAAGCATTGACCGCATTCGAAAGTAGCTTCCGCGTCAATCGGATAAACGCCCGTTGCCTTGACATAGACGGTTCCGTCTGAAAGCGTGCTTTCGGTTACGGTGTATTTTGTGATGAGATTTGTCATTTTTTTGCCTTTTGTTTGCGATACGTTGCCAATCGCGCCCGTATCACTAAAATTGTTATTGTAAAAATCAAATAAATGTTATATAATGTATTGTAAGTATACCCTAATGGGGGCGTAAAATCAAGAGTTACGGCGGTATTTATCTTTATGGAACAAATTTATACTATTCCTGTAAATGAAAAATTCGAAGCGTCTATGGAGGATCATTCGCTCGGATGTCCTTTTTGCGCGCTGTACCGTATGCTTGAGGAGGACGAACTCGGATTGATACTCGGTGCTTCGATGATGGAACCCGACATAAGGATCAAAACAAACGAGCTCGGCTTTTGCAAAACTCATTTTGATATGATGTTTCAACGAAAAAACAGACTTCCGCTCGCACTTATGCTTGAAAGTCATCTTTCCGAGCAGAGAAAAAACATATCGGTCGGAGGACTTTCCGAGCTTATCAATCCCGGTGCCGAAGTCATAAAGGGACTGTCGGAACTTGAAAGTACCTGTTATGTTTGCGGTCGTATTGAACGTAATTTTCGCATGATGGTTGAAACGGCGACGCTTCTTTGGGAAAAGGACGAGGAATTCCGTAAAAAAACGGCGGCGCAGCCGTATTTTTGCCTGCCGCATTATAAAATGTTTCTTGAAATAGCGAAGTCTCGCCTCGGAAAGAAGAAATTTCCCGAATTTTACAAAGTCGTTTCGGCGCTGGAGCTTGCGTACTTCGATCAGCTCACGGAGGATGTTTCGTGGTTCTGCAAGAAGTTTGACTACAGATACAATGACGAGCCTTGGTATAACGCAAAAGATGCCGTGCCGCGAACTCTCGCATTCCTTTCGGGGGATATACATAAACCGCCGGAAAAATAATCTTTTGTTTCGACATTTACCTTACGGAGGATAAATTATGTCAACAAAATCAAATAAAGCAAAAAAACTCAGCGCTTTTTCCGCAGAGCTGATAATTTCCGTTTTTTTCGCGGTTGTGCTGCTTATCACGGCAACGATCGTGTATTCGTTGGCGGAAAAGCCGACGTTCCTTTTCGGAATTGTGTGCGCGGTTCTGTATGTGCTTGTTGTGGGCGGCTCGATAGCTTTTTTGCGATACAAAAAGCGCGGCGGACTTTTCGAAGAAAAAATGTCACCTTATTTGGGCGACATAATGACGGATGCGATGATGAATATTTCCGTTCCGTCCGCGATATGTTCGGCGACCGGTGTTGTCATTTGGAATAACGGCGCGTTTACGGAGCTTGCGAGCGAGCTGGGGGTTGGCGGTAAGCTTAGGGGAAAACCTTTTCAAGGCGTTGTGCCTGTGAAGTTTTCCGAAATAACGGACAGCGACGGAAACGGTGTGTTTGTGGAAACGGAACGTCGTTCGTTTGTTGTGAAAAACTATCGCTTCCGCGTGAACGGCAATCCGTTTCATATGGTGTCCGTCTATGACAGGACGGAAGCGGAGGAGCTTCGACGCGAGCTGAACGCCGAGCGTACTCTTGTGGCGTACATTCAAATAGATAACCTTAACGAGATTTCGCAGTATGAGCAAGGCGAATTCCGCGATGCAGCAAGAGATGTTGATTCAATACTTAAAGCGTGGTCCGACAGCGTAAACGGTGTTTTGCGCGAGTACGAACGAAACAAGTATGTGTTCTTCTTCAAGGAGCGCTATATAGATCAGTTTGTGATCCGCAAATTTGACGTGCTTGATAAAGTGCGCTCCGTTCGCGTCGGAGAGGGGTTTGCCCCTGTCACGGTTTCGATCGGAATCTCGCGTGACGAGGGAACGCTCGCGGAATGCGAACGTGCGTCTTTCGCGGCGCTTGATACCGCGCTTCAGCGCGGAGGCGACCAGGTAGTTTTGAGGTCCGACGGCGGTACGGAATTTTTCGGCGGAAGAACAAAAGCCACGCAAAAACGCACAAAGGTGCGTTCGCGCGTCATTGCCGGCGAACTTGTGCGTCACATATGTAATTCCGGCAATGTCATTATCATGGGGCACCGTTATCCGGACTTTGACTCGATCGGCGCTTGCGTCGGCATAGCGAGACTTGCGATCCACTGCGGTGTGCCGGTAAATATTGTCACGGATGTGAACGATAAAAACATAAAAGAGGCGGTTGAGCATGTCGCCGGGATTTCCGGTTATGAAACCATGTTCGCCGATGAAGTCACCGTGATGGACATGCTTCGCTCCGATACGCTTGTCATCACCTGCGACGTTAATAATTTCTCGCATTTTGCCGCACCCGATATAGCAAAGCTTGCGCAACGACTGATCATTATTGACCATCACATTAAAGTTGCGGATCCGCCTCGCTCGACGCTTCTTTCATATATCGAGCCGTCCGCGTCCTCGACTTGCGAGCTGATTTCGGATATGCTGGAGCAGCTTTATCAGTCCGGAGGAGTTGTGTCTGCCGAGGCGGATGTTATGTACGCCGGAATTTTGCTTGATACAAAGCAGCTTTCGCGCTGTACAACAGCGAGAACTTTCTCTGCGGCAATGTATTTGCAGAGCTGCGGCGCTAACCCGGAAACCGCATCCGCGTTCTTCCGAGAGGGGCTTGAAAGCTTGGAGCGCGAAGCGAAATTCGAATCCAATGTAGCGCGTTATCGCGACGTGACGGTAATTGCGTGCTCGCCCGGAGACGGTAAATCGGAGGATCGCGTTGCGGCGGCAAAGGCGGCGGACAAGCTCTTGAATGTGCGCGGCATCTTGGCGGCGTTCGCGGTCGTTCGCATCGGTGACGCGGTGCACATCTCCGCACGCTCGACAGGCGTTATCAACGTTCAGCTTATACTCGAAAAGCTCGGCGGCGGCGGTCATTTCGACGGTGCGGGTGCGCAAATAAAAAATTCCGAGCTTGAAGCAGTGCTGGTAAGTCTCAAAAAAGCGATAGACGACTACATTGAGGAGTCTGACATAGATACGAAAAAATTGAAAAACACCTACGGAGGCAAATAATAATGAAAGTAATTCTTCTTACGGATGTAAGATCACAGGGAAAAAAGGACGATATAATCAACGTCTCGGACGGATATGCGAAAAATTATCTGATTCCCAGAAAGCTGGCGCTTGAAGTAACTCCCGCAATCCTAAAGGACCTTGAAGAACGCAGAGCGGAAAAGGCTCGCATCGCGGCGGAGGAGCTTGCAGCGGCAAAGGCTCAGGCAGAAAAGCTTGAGAGCGTTCTTGTTAAGCTTTCGCTCAACACCGGCACAGACGGCAAAATTTACGGTTCCGTTACGGCGAAAGACGTGTGCGACGCGCTCAAAGCACAGCATAAAATCGAAATTGACAAGCATCGCTTTGTTCTTTCCGAGCCTATCAAGAGCTTCGGAACGTTTGCGGTCAAGGTTAAGCTTCACGCGGATGTTGTCGGAACGCTGAACGTTCTTGTCGCAGAGAAATAATATGGCAAACGACATTACAGGCAGAAAAATGCCGTTTTCGCTTGAGGCGGAGCAGTCGGTCCTCGGCTCCATCTTGATTTCGCCGGAATGCTTTGACATTATTGCGGACTCCGTTTCAAGCTCGGACTTTTATCTTGAGGAACATCGCCAGATCTATCTTGCGATGCAGGAACTTTTCCTTAAAAATAAGGACATTGACCCTGTTCTTGTTATGGACACGCTTGTTAAACTCGGCGTTTATGACGAATCCGGCGGAAAAGAGTACCTTCGCACTCTTGCGGAGATAGTTCCGTCGGCTTCCAATGTGAAGGATTATGCCGTTATTGTTCGCGATAAGGCGAAGCTTCGCGCGTTGATCGCTGTTTGCGATGATGTGTCGGCAGCGGCGTACACGGAGGGCGAGGACACGGACTATCTTATAGATTCGGCTGAATCTCGAATCCTCGGTTTGTCGCAGGGAAGCGAAAAGGGGGGATTTGTACATATAAGAGACGTCCTCATAAAGCAGTTTAACTCAATTCAGGAGATCGCGGAAAATCCCGATGCAAATGCCACAACTCCGACCGGTTTTTCCGATCTTGACCGAACACTTGTTGGTATGGCTCCGGGAGATCTTGTGTTGATCGGCGCGCGTCCCGGTATGGGTAAGACCTCGTTTGCGATGAATATCGCGGTCAATGTTGCAAAAAAACAGAAAATTTCCGTTTGCGTGTTCTCGCTTGAAATGTCGGCGGAACAGCTTACGTCGCGTTTGCTTTCGAGCGAAGCGCTCGTGGACAGTACGACCTTGCGCCGTGGCTCGCTTTCGCGTGATGATTGGCGTAGACTCGCGGAAGCATCGTCGGTGCTTTCCGAATGCGATATTTATATAGATGATACGTCGGGAATCACCATCGCCGGAATGCGAGCGAAGCTGCACAGAATGAAGAATGTAGGGCTTGTCGTCGTCGATTATCTTCAGCTTATGCAGAGTGACAGGCGTATCGACAACAGAGTGCAGGAAGTTGCGGACATTTCGCGCGGCTTGAAGCTGCTTGCGAAAGAGCTCGGCGTGCCGCTTATCTGCTGTGCACAGCTTTCCCGCGGACCGGAATCGCGTCAGGACAAACGTCCGATGCTTTCCGACCTCAGAGATTCGGGTGCGATTGAGCAGGATGCGGATATGGTAATGTTCCTTTACCGCGGCGAGTATTATAAAACCACCGGTGCCGCGGAGGAGGAAGCCGAGGTTATCGTTGCGAAAAACCGTCACGGTTCTGTAGGCAATGTCCCAATCGGCTGGATCGGAAAATACACAAAATTTCTCACAAAAGAACATGACGGTGCAACGGAAACGTAATTTGTTATTCATTTGTATAACAGTGCGTGCAAGGTTTTATGCATTTGAGTAAAAATAAAAAAGTCTTGATTTTCGAGCAAAAAAACAAGCGATGCTGAGTGAAACTCAGCATCGCTTTCTTGATTTTTGATTATTTTTCGGGGATAATGAGACCGTAATTTCCGTCATTACGTTTATAAACGACGCAGGTATCTTCGGATTGCGAGTCAATGAACACGAAAAATTCATGACCGAGAAGATTCATCTGCAAGATTGCCTCGTCCGGCGTCATTGGTTTTAAGCGGAATTTCTTTGTACGGATTATAAGCTCTTTTTCTTCTTCCGTGTCAGCGAAAGCGGAACTTTCGCCCGACGAAACAAATGCGCCCTCGCGCAGACGCTTTTCAAGGCGTGTCTTGTTCTTCCTGATCTGACGTTCGATGGCCTCTACGCATTCGTCAAGTGCGTTTTGGAAGGTTGAGCTTTTCTTTTCGCTACGGAAAAGCGTTCCGTTTGCCGAAATTGTAATTTCAAGGCATTCTTGATCGTGCCTGCGGTTAAAGGTTACGAAGGCTTCGGCACCATCCTTGAAGAACTTGTCGAACTTCGAAAGCTTTTTTGTAACAAGAGTTTTTAAGTCTTCCGACACGTTCATTTGTTTACCGATGATCGTTGTTTTCATTTTCTTTACCGCCTTTTATTGAATTACGAAACACGGTATTCCCGTTTCGCAATTATATTATAGCATAAAGTTGTGTCGAAATAAACACAAAAACGAAAATTTCGGAAATATTTTTGTTCATTATTGCTTAGCGGTGATGTAACCCTCTTTGTAAAGCAATTCCGCGCAAAGAAGTGCGCCGCCGGCGGCACCGCGAAGCGTGTTGTGAGAAAGACCGATGAACTTGTAATCAAAGATTGTGTCCTCGCAAAGTCTGCCGACGCTTACGCCCATTCCGTGGAAAGTGTCGCGGTCGAGCGCGGTTTGCGGGCGGTCCGCTTCCTCGAAATAAGTGATGAACTGTTCCGGCGCGGAGGGGAGAGAAAGCAGCTGAGGCTTGCCCTTGAATGTGTTCCAGGCGTCGATGATTTGCGCTTTTGTGGGCTTTTCTTCGAAATCAACGAATACAGACGCGAGGTGACCGTCTGAAACGGGGACGCGCACGCAATGCGCCGAGATTTTTATGTTTTTTTCGTTTTCGATCAAGCCGTTTTTGACAGTGCCCCAAATTTTGAGCGGCTCCTGCTCGCTTTTAGCTTCCTCGCCGGCGATGTAGGGCTTTACGTTATCGTTCATTTCGGGCGTTTCGGCAAGTGTTTTGCCCGAACCGGAGATAGCCTGATATGTCGAAACGATGACGCGTTTGATGCCGAATCGAAGTAGCGGCGTAAGCATCGGAACGTAGCTTTGGATCGAGCAGTTCGGCTTTACACAGATGAAACCGTGCGTAGTTCCGAGGCGCTTCTGCTGATATGGGATGACCTTGAGATGTGAATCGTTTATTTCGGGAATGAGCATCGGTACGTCCGGGATTCCGCGGTTTGCGGAATTGTTGGAAACGACGGGAGTTTCCGTTTTTGCGTATGCCTCCTCAAGCGCGCGAACCTCCTCCTTGGAGAGATCGACGGCGCAGAAAACGAAATCGCAAAGAGCGGCAACGGTGTCAACGGCGGAAGCGTTATATACAGTCATATCGCGAACACATTCCGGTATCGGAGTTGCCATTTTCCAACGACCGTTAACGGCTTCGGAATAAGTTTTGCCTGCGGATCTGGGAGATGCGGCAAGCACGGAAATTTCAAAATAAGGATGATTTTCGAGTAATGTTATAAAGCGTTGACCGACCATTCCGGTAGCGCCAACGATACCTGCACGGATTTTTTTCATTGTTATTACCTTTCGATAAGGGAATTTATGCTGATAAAAATGATGTAAATTATATAGCTGCCGCATCTATTATATCATTTGTCTCGAAACGTGTAAACTAATCGTTTGCTTGAAAATTTGCCGATTTTCGCTCGCGTTTTTATAAATATTCACAAAGATATTCAAAAAACAAAGGATTGTGCAATAATTACTATTGCAATAAATTCGTTCTTGGAGTATAATTAACGTAAATAAAAGACCGAAAGGAATATTAACTAATGGTACATGTAATAGACCACCCGCTTATTACCCATAAGCTTTCCATTATGCGTGATAAGAACACGGGAACAAAGGAATTCCGAGAGCTTCTTTACGAAATATCCATGCTTATGTCATACGAAATCACGAGAGACCTTTCTCTTGAGGAGTATGAAATCGAAACGCCCATCTGCAAAATGAATGCAAAGCAGCTGTCGGGCAAAAAGCTTGCGATCGTTCCGATCCTTCGCGCCGGCCTCGGCATGTCGGACGGATTTTTGAAGATAGTTCCCGCAGCAAAGGTAGGCCACATCGGTCTTTACAGAGATCATGAAACTCATCAGCCTGTGCTTTATTACAGCAAGCTTCCCGAAGACATCGCTTCCCGACTTGTTGTTCTTTCCGATCCGATGCTCGCAACGGGCGGCAGCGCGGTTGATTCCATCACGATTTTGAAGAATCAGGGCTGCAAGCAGATCAGACTTATGTGTCTTGTAGGCGCTCCCGAAGGTATTAAATATCTTGAGGAAGTTCATCCGGATGTTGATCTTTATATCGCAGCGGTTGACGAATGCCTCAACGAGGATAAGTATATCGTTCCCGGCCTCGGCGACGCCGGCGACAGAATTTTCGGCACTATCTGATGCGCCTTCTTACCGTTGGAGTCAACGATGGCGGTCAACGTCTTGATAAGTTCCTCGCAAAGGCGACTGTCGGAATGCCGAAGTCGCTTTTGTATAAGTACATACGTCAGAAATGCGTCAAGGTCAACGGCAAAAAGGCGGATCCGTCTTTGATGCTTAACGTCGGGGACGAGATAAAGCTTTTTATCAGCGATGAATTTTTTTCGGATTCGGACGAAAATATCGCAATTGCCTCGATCAAACCTAAGCTTACTGTCGTTTACGAGGATGATAATATCATTATATGCGATAAGCCTGTCGGAGTGCTGGTGCATTCCGGCGATGCGGACGGTGAAGCGTCGAACGACAAAAACACGCTCATTGGGCATATTCAGGCGTATCTTTACGGACGCGGCGAGTACAATCCGCTTTGCGAAAATACGTTTGCGCCCGCGCTTTGCAATCGCATAGACAGAAACACTCGCGGACTTGTTATCGCGGCGAAAAACGCGGCGGCGCTTCGCGAAATGAATTTTATCATTAAGGAACATTTGGTAAAGAAAATTTACCTTTGCGCCGTTCACGGCAAGCCGAATCCGACGTCTGCTACGCTTGAAGCGTATCTTCGTCGCGAAAACGCGGGAGGTGTCCGTGTGTATGACAAAAACGTGCCCGGAGCGAAGCCTATCGTCACGAAATATAAACGGCTGAAGACTGTCGGAGTAGGCGAGGACGCGCTTTCGCTTTGCGAAATCGAACTGGTTACCGGACGTACCCACCAGATCCGCGCTCACATGGAGCATTGCGGATGGCCGCTTCTCGGCGAGGGGCGCTACGGCAAAAACTTCGCGGACAGGACGAAAGGGTATCGTTCACAGGCGCTTTGTGCGTACAAAATCGAGTTTTGCCTCGGTGGATATGACGGAGAGCTTGCGTATCTTAACGGCAAGAGCTTTTCGATAGATTTGAAAACTGTTGACTTTATGCGTGAATTCAAAGACGCAAAGTAATTTAATCAAAATTTGCGTACCGGAGAAGCGTCTCGCTTCTCCGGTGTTTTTATATTTTTTGCTTTTGGAGAGCCTATGAAAAAGAAGTGGTGTTATTTACTGTTGCCTCTGTCGGGCGTGCTTACGGGACTTTGTGTTTCATACTTTTTGCCTGCCGCCGCGGAGTGGTTTGCTCTCGTTCCGTTTTTGACGGTCGTATTTTGGCTTGCGAAAGCCGAAGTGTCTCCGCGGCGCGGCTTTTTTGTCGGATTCGCGTACTTTTATCCGTATTATTTAGTGGTTTGGCATTGGTTTTTGCTGATGTATCCGCTCGATTTTACGGGACTTACACCTCCTGCGGCGCTTGCCGCCGTTGTCGCGGCGTGGCTCGGACTTCCGCTGATCCAAGCGTTGTTCGCAATGCTTCAAGTTCCACTGTTTCTTGCGGTTGCTCGAAGTAAATTTGCGAAAAAACTGCTTTATCCTGTCATTTTTGGTGGGATATACACTGTTTTTGAGTGGCTTCAGACTTTCACCTGGGCAGGCGTGCCTTGGGGCAGACTTGCGATCGGTCAGGCATATACGCCTGTATTTGTGCGATCCGCGTCACTGTTTGGATCGTGTTTCGTGTCGTTTGTGATCGTTGCTGTCAACGGATATGCGGCGCTTGCCGCGCTGTGGGCGGTCAAACGCGAAAACGCAAAGACGATAGTCTCGCTCAGTTTGGCGTGCGCGACATTTGCCTTAAATCTCGCGCTCGGCGGAATCGTTTCCGCGACACATACAGCCTGTGGTGAGGAAAAAGCCGTGACAATCGCGGCTTTGCAGGGCAATATCTCATCTGCGGACAAATGGAGCGACAACGGCTATGCAAATGTTTCCGATGTGTACGAACGGCTGACCGATGCTGCCGCGGCGGACGGCGCGGAAATTGTTGTGTGGCCGGAAACCACCTTGCCGTACGTGATCAACAAGATCGTGTACATGATGGGATTCGTGGAAGGTCTCGCTGCCGAAACCGACGTGACGATCTTCGCAACTTCGTTCTGGGATGACGACGGAGATACATACAATGCGGTTTTGAACGTGTCACCGACGTCCGGTATCGACACCGAATGCGTGTACAGGAAGCAAAGGCTTGTTCCGTTTGGGGAGTTTGTCCCATTTGAGGCGTTTGTCAAAAAAGTCTTTCCGCCGCTTGCGGGTCTTGATATGTTTTCGTCCGCAGTCTCCACCGGCGACGGCGCTTACGTTGCCGAGACGGATTACGGGAAGGTCGGAAATCTTGTCTGCTTTGATTCGATTTACGAGGAATATTCGCTTGCCGCGGTGCGCGACGGCGCGGAGCTTTTGACGATTTCGACTAACGACTCGTGGTTCGGTCAAAGTGCGGCGCTGTATCAGCATACGGCGCAGGCGGTTTTGCGTGCCGTTGAGACAGATCGCTACATTGTGCGTGCGGCGAACACAGGCTATACCTGCGTGTTGTCTCCAACAGGTGAAATCATTGACGAAATCGCGATAGACGAGGAAAATTACGTCGTGTCCGAAGTTTATATGCGCTCGACGAGGACGCTTTATTCGATCATAGGGAACTTGTTCGTTTGGGTGTTTGCGGCGATTGTCTTAATTCTGTTTGCGGATTCGATATTTGTTGCCGTAAAACGTAAAAAAAACAAACGTCTGAGCTACACATTTCGCCTTGCGGATAAAACGGATCTTGATGAGCTTTTCGCGGTGTACGCAGATGGAAGAAAGGCGATTGCAGAACTTGGAATAGACCAATGGCAGGACGGCTATCCGTCGCGTGAGGTTGTGGAAGCGGACCTTGAAGCGCATTCGCTTTACGTTGCCGAAGAAGCCGAACGGATTGCGGCTGCGGCTACGTATTTGCCT
Organism: uncultured Lachnospiraceae bacterium; assembly: GCA_964456045.1. Lineage (GTDB taxonomy): Bacteria > Bacillota > Clostridia > Oscillospirales > CAG-272 > DTU064. Next base: position 5,327 of record CAYWAD010000002.1, on the reverse strand, counting down.
CCGCCGGAGCCGGATTACGCCGAAATCGACGGTGAATGGAAAAAGGACACGGACAATTACGCTGTCATTCACAGAGTTTCCGCGTCGGAAGCTTACCGCGGCCGCGGAGCGTCGTCTGCTCTTGTGGAGTATCTTTTGAAGTTTGCGGAAGCAGACGGCAGGGAGAGCGTTCGCGCGGACACGCACAGAGGAAACATCGTTATGCAGTCGTTTCTGTCACGTCACGGATTTGAAGAATGCGGCACGGTGCAGCTTTCGCACGGTGAGGGTGACAGAGTTCGAATCGCGTATGAATTCGTTATCCGCAAATGACAAATAATGTCCGAAATTTTCGGTATTGTATACGTGCGCGTGCGCGTGTGCGTGTGATATAATAAAATGAAGAAAAAAATACCGGTGGAGAAAATATGGCATACATTATTGGAATAGATGTAGGAACGTCCGGGACTAAAACCGTGCTTTTCCGTGAGGACGGCACCAAAATTGCGTCAGAGACGGTTGAGTATCCGTTGTATCAGCCTCACGCGGGCTGGGCGGAGCAGAACCCGAACGACTGGTGGGATGCTGCGTGCCGCGGAATTGCGTCTGTCACGGCAGAGGTGGACAAAACGGAAATTGTTTCGATCGGACTTTCGGGGCAGATGCACGGACTTGTTATGCTTGACGGCGACGGGGAAGTCCTTCGCAAAAGTATTATCTGGTGCGATCAACGCACATCAAAGCAGTGCGACGAGATAACTGAGCTTGTAGGCGCGAAAAGGCTGATGGAGATCACGATGTCGCCTGCGCTCACGGGGTTCACGGCGTCGAAAATTTTGTGGGTGCGCGAAAACGAGCCTGAAATCTACGACAAATGTAAAACGATACTTTTGCCGAAGGATTATATACGCTATAAGCTGACGGGCGAGATTGCCACCGACGTTTCGGATGCGTCCGGAATGCAACTGCTTGACATAGCGAAGCGCGATTGGTCGGATGAGGTGCTCGAAAAACTTCAAATTGACGTGTCTATGCTCGGAAAAGTCGTTGAATCGCAGGATATAACGGGAACTGTGTCAAGATTGTGCTCCGAAGAAACGGGACTGCCTGTCGGAATTCCCGTTGTCGGTGGGGCGGGTGACAATGCCGCTTCCGCTGTTGGATGCGGAACGGTTTCTGGCGGACGCGCGTTTGCCACGATCGGAACGAGCGGTGTTGTTTTCGCTCACAGTCCTACCGTTGTGTACGATCCTAAAGGACGCATACACAGCTTTTGCGCCGCTGTGCCCGGAGAATGGCACGTTATGGGTGTGATTCAGTCGGCAGGGCTGTCGCTGCGCTGGTTCAGAGACAACTTTTGTTCGGCGGAGCAGTCGGAAGCTGATGCGAGAGGTGTGGATGTATACAAAGTGATGGACGAGTACGCCTCGAAAGTTCCCGTCGGCTCTAACAGACTGCTTTACTTGCCGTATTTGATGGGCGAACGCACTCCGCATCTTGATCCGTTCGCCAAAGGAGCGTTTATCGGTCTTACGTCGATTCACACGCGCCACGATATGCTTCGCGCTGTTATGGAGGGCGTGACGTTTGCGCTCCGCGACAGTCTCTTGCTTTTCGGCGAGGCTGGGATAAGCGTTGATGAGATAATGGCGTGCGGCGGAGGTGCGTCAAGTCCGCTTTGGAGGCAGATGCTTGCCGATGTTTTCGGTTGCAGGATCAAAACGGCGGCTTCGAACGAGGGCGGCGCGCTCGGCGCTGCGTTGCTTGCCGGCGTCGGAGCAGGACTTTACTCAAACGTCCGCGAGGCGTGCGACGCAACCGTGAAAACAAAAAGTGTCTGTGAGCCCGATTCGGAAAACGTGAGAAAATATGCCGCACTGCATGAAATTTACACGTGCCTTTACGATAAAATCAAATCGGATTGTCGCGCACTTTCGGAAATTGACGTGTAAAAAGTGAAAATGACTAAAAAACACGAATCTCGGACGTGTTGACAAAGTCATTTTGACGTGCTATAATTAATTGTGATAAAAAAATATTTGTCAGGAGGACAATATGAAAAAAATAACAGCAATTATCCTTGCTCTTTGTATGCTCGTGCCGCTTTGCTTGGCATCCTGCTCGGACGATCCGGAACTTCCTGTTCCCACGCCGGATACAGCGGACGCTTCCGATTCGGGTGATTCCGGTAACACGGACAGCGGCAACTCAGGTACAACCGAAAGAGAATACGTTCCCGATGCTACCGCAAGTTTCGGCGGCTATTTCGCAATCGCTTCCGCAGGCGGTCAGATCTACTTTGACAACGTCAAGGGCGTCGGCATCCAGACCAAACTCACACTTTTCGAACACACATTTGACGACGAAGGCGCAAACCTTGACGATTTCACGGCTATCGTAGGCGATATTGCCGATTGGTCTATTGTAGATGAGCCTTCCGAAGAAGTTGAAGCTGAAGCCGAAGAAGCTGAAGACGATGAAGAAACCGAAGCTGAAGAAACCGAACCGGTTAACAAGGCGCTTACAACCTCCGGTGACGGTGTTCTCCGTTTCGGCGGATCCGACTGGAACAGAATCCAGCTCACAACCAAGATCATGCTCTCCGAAGATTGCGGCGGCGCTCAGATCTACTTCGGCTACACCGATGAAAACAACTATTACGTTGTTAACCTCGGTGGCGGAACAAACTCCCAAGTTAATGTAACTCATGTTGAAGGCGGCAAGGCTTCCGTTGATACTATCGACCTTTCCTACGTGCTTCCCGTTGGCGAATGGGTCAACGTAAGTATCGTTCTTAATGCTAAAACAGTCGTTCTTTATGTGGCAGGTACTCAGCTTTTCGAGGTTTATGCTACGGTTGATGAATCCGCAGTTTACACCGGCGGTATCGGATTCGGTACTTGGAGCACAGCTTACTCTATCGACAATGTCAAGGTTACGAGCTGCCTCACAGGTGAAGTTATGTACGAAAATGACTTCTCCGATACAGATCTTTCCGATTGGGAATCCTACGTTGCGGCTGACGGTGCATGGGCAAATGTAACCTCCGACGGTGACTGGCATGATGATTGGATGGTGACGGAAGATGAGGATGGCGAACACGGCGGAATTCTCCAGTGCGTATCCACAAGCATCACCGGCGGCGGAATTCTTCTTACCGAATCCATCGCTAATGCTGATTGGAACAACTACGTAATGGAATTTGATGCTCGCAAGGATAGCGGAGCTGAAGGCTTTATGCCTTACTTCGCGGTTTCCTACGCGGAAGATCCTTCTGCCGCTAACTATGTAAGATGGAACCAGGGCGGTTGGTCTAACACGCTTACCTGCTTCCAGATCTGCGAAAACGGTACACTTTCCAATACAACTCAGATCTCCGATACTTACACCGTAGGTGAATGGTATCACGTAACCATTTATGTTATCAACAATACCATTTACGGTTGCGTAAACGGCGAGTTGCTCAATTCTTACATTAAGTAATATAGCGAGACTCGGAAAAGCTTCGCGGTCATTTGATCGCGAAGCTTTTTTGTGTGTGCAATGTGCACAAAAAATCGAAGCAAAGTTCGTGCAAAAATTTACTGCGGTTTCTTTGAAAAAATCAAATAAAAGGTAAAAAAACACTTGCCAAAACAATATTCTTGTGATAAAATAGTAAAGCTTGGTGTGCGAAGAAGCGGAAGGTGGCTGCTCTTGAAGCAGGAAATTTCCGTGGAGTATGTCCGACCTTGAGTCGGGCGGGCCAAATGAAATGTGCCGATTTCGGTGCGTATTCTGAGCTTGAACTCTGTTGCCGGCATAACGGATCCTGTGGTACGTTGGTCGGCACTGAATTTTGAGCAAACGATGGACGCACGGAGCCGTGTGCAGTTCATTGCCCCACTTTAGTAGTAATATTAAGGAGGCAGCAAACGTGGCAGCAAACGATAAGATCAATGTTCGCATAAAGGGTTATGATCACACTCTCGTAGACGCGGCAAGCGTGAAGGTTGTTGAGGCGGCTAAAGCAAATGGCGCCGAAGTATCCGGACCTATTCCGCTCCCTACTGAAAAAGAAATCGTAACGATTCTCCGTGCAGTTCACAAGTACAAGGACAGCCGTGAGCAGTTCGAGCAGCGTACACATCGCAGACTCGTTGTTATCAAGAAGCCGTCACAGAAGGTGATTGAGGCGTTGATGAAGATCGAGCTCCCTGCGGGAGTAGAGATTGAAGTAAAGCTTTAATTGCTCGGCAAACAAAAACAGCCACCCGATCCGAATGACGACGCTTACTAAATGAAGCGTACGGTTCGAGTTTAGGTCAAGTCGCAGACGTGCGGATGGCTCCCGCAACTACCATCGTCATCGACCAATAACCAAAACAGGAGGAAACAAACTCATGAAAAAGGCCATTATAGGCAAAAAGCTCGGAATGACCCAGATCTTTGATGAAAACGGCAACATGATTCCTGTAACTGTTATAGAAGCAGGCCCTTGCGCAGTCGTTCAGAAAAAGACTAAGGAAACAGATGGCTATGAAGCAGTTCAGCTCGGCTTCATGGACAAAAAAGAGTCCAAGGCTACTAAGCCCGAAGCAGGTCATTTCAAACGTGCAGGCGTAAACGTTAAGCGCCATCTTAAAGAATTCCGTCTCGAAGACATCAGCTCCGTTGAAGTTGGTTCCGTAATCTCCGCCGATACCTTCGCCGCAGGCGAAAAGGTCGATGTAACGGGAATTACAAAGGGCCGCGGATATACAGGTGCGGTTAAGAGATGGGGTCTCGCAACACTCCGTATGACTCACGGTACAGGTCCTATCCACCGTCAGCCCGGTTCTATGGGTGTTATCGATCCGGCTCACATCTTCAAGAATAAGAAAATGGCAGGTCAGTATGGTAACGAACAGGTTACGGTGCAGAACCTTGCGGTAGTAAAAGTTGACGCTGAAAAGAACCTTATCGCTGTTAAGGGTGCCGTTCCCGGTGCCAAGGGCGGTATCGTGTTCATTCGCGACAGCGTAAAAGCGTAAGTTAGGAGGAGAAGACAATGCCTAATATGAAAGTGGTAGATATGACCGGCGCTACTGTCGGTGAAATCACATTATCTGACAAGATCTTCGCAGCCGACATTAACGGCGCGGTCCTCCATTCGGCAGTAAGAGCGTTCTTGCTCAATCAGAGACAGGGCACACAGTCCACTCTCACAAGAACCGAAGTTTCCGGCGGCGGTAAGAAGCCTTGGAGACAGAAGGGTACCGGCCGCGCAAGACAGGGTTCCCGCAGAGCTCCTCAGTGGGTTCACGGCGGTGTGGCTCTCGGCCCGAAGCCCCGCGATTATCGCGTATCTATGACTAAGAAGACAAAAC
>CAYWAD010000001.1:0-52937 GCA_964456045.1 uncultured Lachnospiraceae bacterium | reverse complement strand
TTGTAGATACGAGCATACTCCATAGGACTGTAACCGGTATGACGCCTGAAAATCGTATCAAAATAGTTGAGCGAAAATCCCGCATTTTCCGCGATGCTCTGCAAACACAGATTTTCTTTGGCATTATTTTGGATAAATCCGATTGCGTTGTCAATTAAAATTTTATTTTCCATAAAACCGACTCCTTTCTGTGTTTGAATTGTAGCATATTAATATAGCAATTGTACTTGCAGAGATTATCGTATTTTAATCAAAAACCTTGGCAAACCTGCTTTTCGGCAAGTAAGCCAAGGTCTTTTGTTAATGTGAATTTAATCCTTGAAAAGCGTTATTACCGGACTTGTCATTATACCCATGTTTCTGATTTTGTACTCATAGCACCAAGCCTCGCCTGTTGTTCGCCATTTGCCCTCACCGTACCAATTGTCACCGTAGTTTGCATCGTGAAGTGCCGCGAAGCTGTTGTGACGTGTTCCGTAAAGCGTGAGCTTCAATGTGTGCATACCTGGAGAAAGCTTGCCCAAATCGAAATTATAAGGCTCATACGCGATTATTCCGCTCTTTTCATCGTCAAGTGTCACTCTTACCGCAGCACCTCTATATCCGTTGACCTTTACCGAACCTTTACATTGCTCGGTAACTTCAAACGGTAGAATATATTCTATATTTCCGGAATAAAACGGCATTCCCGCCGTAGTTACAGAACCGAAACCGAGCTTTTCCGTTTTGGGTATTATCGTCTTCTTCGTTCCTTCGATTTTAACACCGAAATCTCCGAGAATATAACACCATTCCGTCGCGGTTCTTTCGCCGAGAGGAAGTGTTATTTCAAGCGTATTAACGCCGATGTTTATCGTCGGAAGTGCGATGGTTTTGATCGATTTATCCGTGAAATATCCTTGTTCCGTCTTGTCTACCGACTCACCGTTAAATGAAATATCGGCAAGTTCGGGAGTTTCCGTTGCAAGAAGCGCGCCCTCATATTCGATTTCGGAATATACGGTATATTTCAATCTGATTTTGTGGGACGGAGATGTCTTTTCGATCATGTAAGGCTGAACGGGACGACTGATCCTGTTGCCGAGACCGACCGAATTGCGGATGATGTTTTCCGCACGCAAAATTTCGTCTTCAACCTCGGAATACGGCTGACCGTCCGCAGCGTAACGAGCAATGTCCAAAAGCAGTACGTTCGGCTCGGAGAGGGAATAGTCCACCGGCATTCTGTAATCGATCTGCTTCAAAGTCAGATATTGCTTGCGGTTATTTTTCGCATTTTCTTGTGAAATTTCCCCCTCGTCCAAGCGAAGCAGAAGCGAATCATACATATAAAGTACCGTGTCGATAACGGTCCAACCGTTTTCGTACGAGCAATCGACGTTTTTTATTTCGCCCGAAAGTGTGTCGTACAGTTTCGGTGTATATTCGCCCTTTATTTTTAAGGAAATCCACTGCGGATGCGAAACGTCAAGGCAATAATTCTTGTTTGTGTGAGCGAGGAACAGCCATTTGCAGCCATTGTCTCCTCTCATTGCATAAACGAAGTTGTCCGCGCTTGTGCCGTTGTAATTTTTAACGATGATGTCGCGTTCGTCCGCAAGCGAACGAAGTACCGCCGTTTTCGAAAATGAAATGTGCTTTCCGAGCTTGGAAAAGTCATTTATGCGATCGCTCGGTGCGGCATCAATGTAAGACGGCGAATCACCGACAAAAATTAGCTTTCCTCCGCGATTTGCGAAGTCGGTGAGTATGTCAACGGTGGATGAGCGCAACGTCTCACAGGCGGGAATTATGATTGTCTCGTAGTTCATACAGCCTACTTGCAGACCGTTTTCGGAATAAAGCACCTGATCGGGAAGCGTTGATTCGCAAATGAAATCGAAGTCAATAAGCCCGGAAATAAGCCAGGAGGTAATATTCGCGAAGTTTTCTTCAAGCTGAGCCTTTGCGTCGGCGGTAAGATCGTTGGGGCCGAATCGCAGCCAGTAGCTTTCAACGGGATGCACAACCGCAACTTTAACGAGCGGTTTTCCGCGAGTGAGCGCCGTGTTGATTCTTGCGAAATGATCTTCAACATAGCTGTATTCCTTATACCAAGGCGACTGATAATTGATCGAGGCAGGGTAGTCGCGCTTGGCATCTCCCTGCATAGATACCCACGAAAGATGCGGAACGCGCACGGTTACGCCGAGTGCCGCCTGCCAGTCGCCCTGGAACTTGTGACCGCGAAAGTCGAAATCCCAGTTTGTAACGCCGTACAGCTCGGATGTCATACCCTCGCGACCGTACTGATGCACCGCAGACTGAGTTTGCTTAGCCGTCGTAAGCTCAACTCTGTCGCAAAGCATATCAATTCCCGGAAGCTGCATGCTTCTGTAGCATCTCATGGCGTCACCGACGGCATGAGTTTGACTTTCGAGCGTAGGCTCCTCCATCAGATGTCCCGTGAAGTAGATTCCGTTTTCCTCGCACCATTTTCCGCATTGATCGTTATAGCCGTGTGCGAACATCTCCGCGATGTTATCGTGAAAAGCGTAACGTGCGTGCGAGGGCGCGCTGTTCGGAAGCTCATATATGATTTCAGGCAAACGCTCCACAATGTCGTAGCCGTATTTTTCGAGGAATACTTCGGGGAATCGGGGCGTCCAAGGAAACGAAGCTCTTACCGCACCGACGGAAAACGGAAGTGGGCGTTTTGTCGCAAATTGCGGCTCATCTGTGAAGATGGCAGGGATCGCGTCTCCGAAATCCTTGCCGAAATGATCCTTATAGGCATCATATGTAACGCGCAAAAACTCTTTTGCCGCGTCGGGGTTCAATGTGTCGATATAATACGAGCCGTTATACCAAGGCGACGCACCGACAGAATGGCAAACGAAATATATGCGCTCGGAACCTTCGGCAGGAGCCGCCGACGGAACAGTTTTTTTATACGAAATAAGCTCGCCGATCTCGCTTTTCACAACATCAAACGCCGCAATCAAATACGAGCCGCCTTCTTTGACGGCTGAATCGCGATCGGAAAGTCCGTCAGGCAGTTGTTCCTCGACTGTCATATATCTCTGACGCAGTTCGGGGGCGTTTCTCGTAACACGTCCGCCTGCCGAGCCGGACGGCCATCTGTCCTCGTCGTAGAGCCAGGAAAGCATACCGTTTTCTTTGCCTTTTTCGACGCAATCCGAGACGAGCGAGAAAAATTCTTCCGTCAAATACGGCGTTGCCATACCGGTACGGCAGTGCATGTGATAACCGCCGAAGCCCATTTCCTTAAGGCAGTCTATCTGACGCTTAAGCTCCTCGCTGTCAAGCTCACAGTTCCAACTCCAAAACGGAGTTCCTCTGTATTCCGACGTCGGATTTTTGAAAAGCGCATCCGAAAGCACAGCATCTTTGTTCTTTTTATAAAGCATATCCTTCACCTCTTGAAAGGAGATATTATAGCTACATTATATCAATTGAAACTTTATACGTCAATCATAATAATTTTTTCAAAAATTAAATTTATACGAAAAAATCTTCAATTTGACTATTGACAAAAAAAAAATATTGTGGTATTATAGTTGAGCGTTCAAAAATGACCGCGCGTTTTGCGGGTGTAGTACAACGGCTAGTACGCCAGCCTTCCAAGCTGGATACGTGGGTTCGATTCCCATCACCCGCTTTTTTATATGTACCTGTAGCTCAGCTGGATAGAGCAACTGCCTTCTAAGCAGTAGGTCGTGGGTTCGAGTCCCCCCAGGTACGTTTTTCGGTGGGTGTAGCTCAGTTGGTTAGAGCGTCAGGTTGTGGCCCTGAAGGCCGTGGGTTCGAATCCCATCATTCACCCTATAACGGATGCAGACTTCGGTTTGCGTCCGTTTTTTTGTTTTGTATGTGCGAAAAAAGGCTCCGTTTCGGAGCCTTTTTTTATTTCGGATAACGTTTTTTCTCGTCGGTTTCTCCGAGTAAATAATCAATGCTGGTATTATAGAATCTGGCTAATTTTATCAAAATTGTGGTAGGAATATCGTTTTCGCCGGTTTCATATTTAGAGTAACCTGTTTGTGACATTCCAAGCATTTTTGCAACCTGTGTTTGGTTCAAATCACGATCTTCCCGCAAATTGCGAATTCTTTGATACATTTGCTTTTCCCCCTAAAAAATACTGTCATACAGTATAAAATATTTTGCTCGATACCATTGACATCTAACCTGAATCAGGTTATAATATAAGCATCAAATATTTATAGGAGGATTCTCTTATGTCTAATGAATTATCTCAGAAATATGAACTGAAACGCCAAGCGTATCTCAAAAACAAAAATGATTTAAAATCTGATTTGTACGCAGAGGAAGAAAAATTGTACGAACTGGAAAAAGGAAGCGCAGATAAGCTTGCCGTACGTCGCACTATTGAAGGAAAAATCGCGGCTCAAAAAAAGAAAGGTTCCACATTGCGAACTATAGGTATTGTTTGTGCTGTAATTGCGGCAATTTTAATTTTCATAATTTCAAATGATAATTTGCTGCCGGGCATTATTGTTGCATTGGTCGGCATTGCTCTTATTATTATCGGTTGTGTAGTCTCATCTCGCGCAAAACAATTTAACGATGAAAAGAGAGCTTCTGATTTGGCACTTGCCGATTTCGATAAAGCCGCAGCTTCAATCAACTCTGCCATAAGTAGAATCAATTCCCAAATTGATGACATAGACAGGGATTTGCGGAAATTGCAACTTGCCGAATTGAGCGAATCCGTCTCCACAGGGTATGTTTTTTTGTATGCTACACGCGAAATAGCAACGTATAGTGACACACCCAACGAGCCGAAAGCTAAAAGCTACTCATCTGAATTGTTGAATTTTGCTCAAATACAGATAAACGACATGGTATATGCCACAATCAAACGCAAACCAGGCAAAGGGTGTCTCGGATTTGTACATCTCGACGATTTAGGAACGCAAAAATTACAAGTGGGTGTTCAGTATGTAATCGGACCTGAGAATTTTGATTGGGTGACAGCGCCTACGCCGTTCAAACCGCAAAGCGAATCCGTATTTGTTTGGATACATGTATCCACATGTATGAAAGGAACAAAGGTTTTCTGCAACAGTTACAGTGATCTTGAATCCTTTTTGGAGGCTACCGGCATAAGCGATATTGAGATTCTAAACCTCTTGAAATGATAATTCCAAGTACATAATGCTAAAAAATACGGTGTAACCCATTTTACAGAGTTACACCGTATTTTGTTGAAAATGTTATTTTTTGCTCCGTCTCGGAGCCTTTTTATTTCACGTTGTTTTGCCTGTAAACTTCGAAAGCGAGGACAGCCGCGGACGACTGCGCCGAAAGAGAAGCATTGAATTCGCGTCCGTAGTCGATGCGGACAATCTCATCGGCTTTATCGAGAATTCGATGCGCGATTCCTCTGCGTTCCCCGCCGATTACGAGAAAAACAGGGAAGGTCAAGTCCGTTTTGTACATGGAAGTTGATTTTTCTTTCGCCGAGCAAATGATCTTATATCCTGCGTTGCGGAATATGTCCACGGCGCAGTCCGCGTCCGAAACGAACAAATTCGCCGTTTCCGATGTACCTGCCGAAGAACGGCACACTATCCCTGCAGACGACATCCAATTTCGCGGCGGAAGAACAATACCGTCCGCGCCGGAAGCGTAAACCGTGCGTAATGCTGTGCCGAAATTGTACGGATCCTCGATTCCGTCAAGCATAATGTAATAACCGTTCGGTTTTATGCAGTCAAGCTTAAGCGCCGGTATGTTTCTTTCTCCGCAAACGGCAACAAAACCGCCGTGAGTTGTTCCGAGAGTCAGTTCCGAAATGCTTTCGGATGTGGTCGGTATGAGCTTAAATCCATGTTTTGCGGACATTCTCGAAAGCCATGCGATTTCTTTTTTGTGTTTTTCGAGCTTTTCGGTGTCGTAATGGATTTCCTTTATTTCGCGTGAAGAAACGCCCGAATCGCGTGACGCAATTACGGCGCGTATGGAAGTCAACCCTTCGAAAATGTTTGACGGAAGATATTTTTCTTGCATAATGTTTCTCTTTCTTTTGAGTTGTGATGTTTTTTGTTTTACAAGTGAACGGATCACGACTAAATTTACGGTTTTCGTCATATTATTAGTCAAAAGCATTTGCGGAGGATTATATGTGAAAACCTTAGTCGATGAGCGCGCTGTTTTGCTCGGTGAATATATCGCATCAAGCGGTGCAACGGTAAGAAATGCAGCAAAAAAGTTCGGAGTAAGCAAAAGTACGGTACATAAAGATGTGACGGAACGGCTTATACGGATAAATCCGACGTTGGCGCACGAAACGAGGATCGTGCTTGACATTAATAAAGCCGAAAGGCATATACGAGGAGGGAAAGCAACACGCCAAAAATACAAAGGAATCTGATTTGCATCAAAACATTCGGTTATGACGAATCAAAAAATAGCCGAATATGTCTTTGCCTACAGCTTTCTTTATGTATTTGAGGTAAAATTCAATGTTTTTATATGGGCATGCGTCAAATCCGTCGCCGCTGCCGAAAATGACGTTTTTCTTTTCTTTCAAAAGACGCTTGAGAAGCTTATCGACAGATTTGTTGTTTATAACGTGATTTAACGAAATTTGATAAACAGCATTCGGAACGGACAAAATAGTATCGAACACTTGTTCTGAGCATATCTGTTGCAAAGTTTCGATGGAAATGAACACCGGTATCAGCTTTTTCTTGTAAATGATCGTATGCAGCTCGGAAGCAAGCGTGTCATGGTCGATTCCGAACGGCACATTTACGTAAAGGTATGAGCCGGTTTTTGTTTTAAGCGCGAGCAGTTCGAGATCGGGGAAGCCTGATATGCCTTTGAATAAGGTGACGGAGTGTATCGGGATCAAACGCATTTGAGAACACAGTGATTTGCGTGCGGAAGCGAAATAATGCGATTCGCGAGCGATGTGAGCCTTGACTGTGATAGACGGATCATATTCGCGCGTCAAAAATATGCGGCGAACTCTGTGCGAACGATAATATCTTGAAATAATGTTGAGTTCGTCGATAGATTCGTTTTTTCTGATGGGAAGATAACTGACTGAATAAAAATCGCTGATCATAAATCACCCACATGCTAAATTTTCATTGTAAGTAAAGTATACCATAAACAAAAACAAAAATAAACCTCTTGTTTGCTCATCCTATAATCAAATTGAAATCGAGTCGTTAGCGCAGGGAGCGGTTTGTCAAATTATACAAAATGCAAAGTACGTCGAAACTTATGACGTTCTTCAGGCTAATTATGATTTTTTTGATCGTAACTTGAAAAATCATATTTTTCTTCTTTCAAACCTTGGCGCCGATGCAATGCTCAATCGCATCGTCTGCGATTGGTATAATTTGCAGCGCTCTGATCAGCCGCTTGATCGACGGCGGTTCGCCTGTATTCTTCTTTCGTTGACCGCTGCTTCGGAAGGGCTGCCACGTTATTTATATTTTTCGGAAAAAAAATCTATGTATCTTGTGAAAGGTTTTGAAGAATTAGCATGATGCTTTTGTTTGAAGTTCCTTTTTATTAGCTATAATATAATTATGAAAAAATATAAAATGCGTAAAGCTTCTGAAGAAATTCAACGTTATTATCGTTTGAAAAAAGCCTTAGATCTTAATTATCAATTGCTTCTATCTTTAACTTTGTCACAGAAAAATCTTGTAAAAAATGAAAGGAAATCAAAATTATGTACGAAATCATTGGAATTGAATCTGTTGCACGAGCTGCAACGTACTCGCACAGGGAGGTATCCGGAATAACGATTCATTGCTATGATCATGATTCTAAAATTAAAGAGGGAATTGCGGTTCGCAAATTCTTCTTCCCGAATCGTCCTGGCAAGTCTAATCGCGCTGCTAAACTTACTCTTGGTGACTTCATCGACACCGTATTCTACGATGTCGACAAATATCCTGTATCGTATGATTTGTTTGAGGATTCTTCAAAATGATCATTTTGGAATGTTTTTTTTTAGCACAACTTGCATTCTGCTCTGAAATTCCTCTTGAGGATAGTGTTATTTCTGAGCTTATTTCTGTGCGAAATCTTCCTTACGAATTGGTTGAAAAAGCATATAACTATCTTATTTCTCAACAGAAAGGGTAATTATCATGTTGTCGTCTGAACAAATGGGTTTTATTGAGCTTCTAAAATTTCTTTATTCATACGTTGGTACTCACCAACTCTCTGAACGCGAGATTGATACTCTTTGTGAAGTGATGGGCTATTCTTCTAAAATCTCTTCGCTTTTGAAATCTTTGTTTGCCGATTATTAAATATTAATGACATTGATATTTTTGCGCTTTGCGCTTAAATAAATAAAAAGAAAGGATAAAAAAATGCCTACTTCCGCTTTTGGTGCTGTTGTTGGCGAAGTAACCATGACATCACTTCTTACTGATCTTGGAACTGTTGTAACACAGGCTCTTACTTGGACTGGGAATGTTGCCGAAACTATAACGACGACTCCTATTCTTCTCCTTACCACTGGCTTTCTTGTACTCGGTGGAGCTGTCGGAATATTCGGACGCTTGCTCTCTAAAGGCTAATACTTATGTTAGAGCTTCTGTCTGATCTTCTCAAACTTTGGACGTCTCCGGAGCTGTATACGTATACAGCTCCGGTATTCGCCTTAGCTGCTATCGCTCTTTGTGCTCGATTAATAATCCGGGTTTATTGATATGTGTAAGCGTTTACTTTCTTTATTTGTCTTATTGATCGTAGCCCTTTCTTTTTCTCTGCCGGCTTATGCCGTGACTGAATATGTCGTTTATAATGACCGTCAGACTATTGCTCTTGCTTATTTTGGAAATTCTTATGTGACTCCTTTTAATAGTTTTAATTTAGATGAATTTAGCAGCTCTTACTTGAATTATTTCACCGGAAAAACAGTATCCGTCAAATATGGCGATTCTTCATATACTTGCCATGGCGGATTTGCTTCTTTTCCCACATATACGAGTTTGATTTATTGCTTGAACGTTTATTTGCCTTACGGCGGTATCGTCGATGTGTTTTTGCCGGCTTCTTACTCTGTTGACGCTATAATGTATTTTTCCGGCTCGACTTATTATGTTGATTCTGAAAAAATCTATTATGGACGAAATTCCGGTACTTGTTCTATGAGCATCGATTCTGTTTTTTATGACGTTTCTTGTTATTCGATAACCGTTGAAAATCAGTGCTCACAGATCGCTATTCAGCTTACCGCTCCAGAGAGCTTACAATCTAGTTCTGGATATAGTTTGTATGCATATATGGGAATCAATGCTTTTGCTCCGTCTGGATCTGATGTCGATCTCTCAGGCGTTGAAACGGTTCTTGATAATATTTGTGCTTTGCTTGAAAATGAAATTTCCGTTGACCTTGATTACTTAAAAAAATATACATATTCGATCTATGATTCGATCGATGACATTGAATCGTTTGCTTCGACTATTCGAACTAAATTTCAATACGACTTGAGCAAAGCAGATTATTCTTCCGCTCTCTCTTATGCTGCCGTCGTTGATACTCTTTATGATCGATATTTGTCGCTTTCGAAAACTGCCGAAAATTATTTTCAGTTGGCGATTATCAAAGATTATTTCGATATTTATTTGACAAAAGCCGAAAATGAATATTCTAAGCTTTTGTCCGAAGAATATCAAATTTCTGATGATGATGTCGATGCTTTGGATTCTTATTCCGAATTACAACGTCAAGCATTGGATTCGTTTAGCTTGGCTCAGTTTGAATCGCTCACTGCATTTGATCAGTATTTGCTTAAACTTGATACAGAACAGGTCTCTTTTCTTCGCCAAATCTATGATTTGATAATTTCTTCTTCATTGGGACAAGCTTTTGTTTTTGTGCCGCTTTCGTTTAGCTTGATGGCGATCGTGCTCGGTGCTCCTATTAGATCTATCGTTCGCCAATCCCGCAGCGGCGACTAATAGCCTTTGGGGGTTATATGGATGCTATTGTTTCTTTTTTTGAGTATATAGTTGATGTTATTGCCAATTTGTGGAATCTTCTCGTTGGTTTCATAAATGGCATCACTATGTTTTCCTCCGCTTTGTGGTCTATTTCGCGGTCAACCACGTCCGGATGGATGCCTACTACCGTTGCGTCAGTTGCTATTTGTGGTTTAACGCTTGTCATCGTCTGTCGCTGCTTTGGAAGGTGATTTCTATGCTTGAATTTGTTGATCTTTGCGTCGATTATATCTGGTTAATGCTGAATATAACTATTATCCCGGGGATAACTTTTTTTTCTGTGCTTTTCTATTCAACTCTCCTTGTTTGGATGGTTTGCTTATGCCTGCGGAGGTAGCTATGGGTTCTCTAAGCTCTGTTTTTTCGGCTGCTTTGACTTATATTAAGGCATATGTTAATATGCTTAATGAGCATTGGATTACTCAATGCTTCTTATATTTAGTTTTGCTTGATATAATAGTGACTTCAATCATTTACATACGAGGTTCTAAGTGAAATTCTATTTTTTCTCTTTTTTGATTTTAACGTTTATTGTTGTTATATGCCTCGGTTCATGGGTAGATCCAAATACCGTTGATATTTGGCAGGGAAGAATTGCTTATGTTAACTCATCATATGATGTCACTAAGCTTTCCGGAGATATTGAATTTTATTTAGATTCTTATGATGGCTTATGCCTTACCGATTCCGGATATCTTTTTAATATTTCTAATTCGGTAATTAATGGATACGCTAAGATTGGATCTAATGAGTACGATATTCGTTTTTCTTCACTTTGTGAGCTTCAGATCTATCAAAGCTATACTCGCTCCGGATATACCTATAACACATGGGTTGACTATCATTTAATTCCCGAAAATGGCTTGATCCCTGGATCGGGTATTGATTCTTCCAGCTTTATAGTTCTAATCCTTATCGTGATTCTTGTTGTTCTGACTTTGAGGTTGTTTTTATGAAAATTCTCTCTTCTGGCTTGGCTCATACTCTAATGGAACTGATAGGCGTTGAACCTGTTCGCGCTTCTACATACGATTTTTTCGCGCTTGTAGCTTGCGCTTTTCTTATCTGTACTCTCTCTTTGTTCCTCGTTTTTCTCTTTAAGCTTCTTGTATACATTAAAAAATAAACCATACCGGCACGACTTTATGTCGTGCCGAAAAAACAACGCAAAATATGAAAATTCTGCTTATTCTTTTCCTCTCGATTTTCTCGATCGGTTTTGTTTTTAATAAACTTACATCAAAATATATTAACCCCTATAAGCTTTACTTGATTTTTGCTCCGAAAGGCGAGGGAAAGTCTACGATGCTTCAAAAACTTGCTACCCACTATAACGAAAAGGGCTACAATGTTTATTGTAAATTAGGCGATTGCGATCTTTCTTTTGTCGTTCCTATAGATATAAATCTGCTTCCTTGGCTTGCCGAAGCTTATTATGATGATAATGTTCGAAAAAAAATTATAAAACTTCGTGAAAGAGGATATACTGGTCCTGAATTCATTGAACCAAATTCCGTTATACTGCACGATGAAATAAACCTCGATTGGGATAATAGGGATTTCAAGAGCTTCCCGAAGCCGGTGCAGCATTATTTTCGCTTACAGCGTCAATATAAGCACATTTACATAGCTTTTTCGCAAACTTACGATTGTGATAAGAAAATTCGCGATCTCGCAGATTACTTAATTATAATTCGCAAATATTTCCGCGTATATATAACCGGTAAAGCATATCGAAAAAAGCCGGTAGTCGTTAGTCCTCAAAATGACAATTCGCGTGACACTGCTAATTTAACTGATGATTTCGTCAAGCAAAGCTGGCTGTTCTGGTATAGATCATCACCGTTCCGCGCTTTTCTCCCTCACTGGGTCAAGAAAAATCGCTCTTATCGAGATCAACAAGAACGAGCTAAGCTCGATCTTTCTAAGTGAGCTGCCATTTGATCAATAGATCCCACCGACCGCCGGAAACGAGAAAAAGCACGCTGCCTTTTGCTTTTTTGCTTTCTAAACGCTTTTTCGCAAGTTTTCGACGGTCGGAATACCGCCGGATATGCTTGATTGGTGTAGCTAAAGAATCTTCGACTATCAAGCAAATATAATAAAAAAAATAATCGGTTTGTTAGCCGGTTATTTTTTTTGACCTTAAACAGCTAAAAACGCTGTAAACGAAAATAATGCTGCACCGGCTTCGGGAAGCTCTTGAAATCCCTATTATCCCAATCGAGGTTTATTGTTTCTTTTTCCCCCCTTGAGGGGGGGAAGGGGGGGTGTTCATCCGAGCGAAGCCCGGCTTCTTTTCCTGACTGTGAATGTATCACCAGTCAGGAAGGTAGTAGGCTCGGAGAGCCTGCGCGCATTCTGAAGATGTTCTATTGTCCTTGTTTACTTAAAAAAAATATCCAAAAACACTTATTTTTTTTGTGAAAAGTGTTGCAATTTAGAAAAAAATATGCTATAATATCCATAGAAAGCAGGGAAGTGCACACTATTCCAAGTGTTTTTTGCCTCTTTGCACTTCCTTGGCTTTCAACTATAAAAAAAGAGGTGTTTAATATGTCTAAAAAAATTTATGACTTGCGTACTGATTCTCACGGAATGGTTTCCCCAATGAACGATGGCTTTTTTAAGAAAACTTGTGAAATTAGTCTTGTTCCATATGACGAAAATGATTATGCCCTTATCGAGCTTCCGATGTGTTTCTACAGAGTTTTGAAGCGTGACCTTGATTTTTATAGTCGTTGGCTCGAACGTACACGTGTTTTCCAAGAAAAAAAGCTTGCTTCTAATTCTTCTTCGGAGGTTTAATATGAATTCTGTTAAATCACATAATGAATATTCTGATCGCACTCTGCGCAAAATAGAAAATGGTGAGGGCGGTGTCTTTTATAAAATCGACTGGCTCACCATCGTTGTGCGCGATCAATCGTTTGTCGATATCCTCAAATATTTTGGAATTGGTTTGAATGAAGATTTCTTCGCAGCTGTCCGCGATTCCTATTTCGCTGATCCTAATTACGGACGCAAACTCCGCATAAATCTGCACGGGATTCTCTTTGAGCTTGAACCTCGTGATATTGACTGGCAACTTGATAAAGAATATGGTCAGCGCGTGACTGATCCTAAAAATTATGACCCTATGTTTATCGCGCACTGCTATTTATCATGGATTCGCATAGATCTGTGTGGATCTGGTTTAGATTGGCTCAGATCTCAGCGATACGATGTTGAAGAAAAAATTCGCTATATTCCTAATATGGGATGGAATTTCCATTTCACCCGCTGCGACTTTGCCTATGACTTTGTAAATTATTCCGGATCTTTTGTTGAAGATCTTCATAATCTTTGCGAACAACATCATATTGATAATTCGAATATAATATGTCATGGTTCAAATCGTAGTGTTTCTTGGCGCGTAAAATATGGTGACAAAGAACACACTATATATTTTGGCACTACAAGCTCACAACAAATGATTCGTTTCTACGACAAAAAGCTTGAACGAATTGCTAAAAACGACTTAAATTCTTGTCCTTATACATCTGATGGATCTTTGCCGGATAGCTGGATCAGAATCGAGCTTCAAACTCGTCATCGCAAAGAGCGTTCAATCCCTTATGATCTTTTGTTCGCTGAAAATTATTCGGCAGAATCAGTCCTTCGATACATATTCGATTTCTACGCAGTACACGAATATGGTTCTCATCACGACAAGATTTCGCCGGTATGGCTCGATTTGTTCGAGTGGGAAACTCTATCTCCCATTATACAAAATGCAAATTTTGTATAATTCAGAGAAGTGCTGATGAGGCGATTCGGTCGTATAATTCGAAATTTCACACATATTTTTTTCAAATTCGTTAAAATAAGTGGAAAAGCGTTAATTTCTGTGATATAATGAACGCAAATCAAACTTTCGGAGGCTTGTTTATTATGAAAATGCGTATTTTGTATGCAACATCAAACAAAAAAGTAATCAATTATGCGATTGCTCTCGGCGAGGCTCAAGACGATGCAAGAGCTAAGGCTGACGCGATTCCTCCTGCATATTCTTGCGACCGTGAACGTCTTGTAGTTATGGTTGTTTCTGCAGGCGCTAAACTTGAAGACAAAGTTCGTCTCTTTGCAGGCGAGCTTACCACAGCAAGAACCGCGAATGTAGCGTTCGTTTTTGAAAGCAAAACCAAAACTCTCACACCCGCAATGCAGCAGCTCATCGACATAGTAACTGCCGCAGGAGCTAACGTAATTACAGATAATATTTACTTTGTTGAAGGCGGCTCTTTGTTCAACAAGAAGCTTTCCATCGAGGAACGTCGTGATATTGTTGAATGGTGCGAAGCTCTTAAGGAATCTATAAAGTAATTGAAAGATATTGTTTTATATACCGACGGATCATGTAAACAAAATCCGGGACCGGGCGGTTGGTGTGCCATACTTGTATACGGAACTAAAGAAAAAGTTATTTCCGGAGGCGAAAAAAGCACTACTAACAATAGAATGGAGCTTACTGCGGTTATAAAAGCTCTCGAAGCGCTTAAAGAACCGTGCAATGTAAAGCTCGTTTCCGATTCAAAATACGTCATTGATGCAATGTCACTCGGATGGGCCAAAGGATGGCAGTCTCGCGGCTGGAAAAAATCCGACAAATCGCCCGCTCTAAATCCGGATTTATGGCAACGTTTGCTCGATCTTGCGGACATTCATTCTATCACTTACGAATGGATCAAGGGGCACGCCGGGCATCCTTATAATGAGCGTTGTGATTCCGTTGCTCAAAACGAAGCAGAAAAAATGCGCTGACATTATACAAAATATAAGTTATTGTCTAAAAAACTCCAAGCTGCAAATCTTACAGCTTGGAGTTTTGCTTTATTTGATTTAGTTTTCCGCTTTTCTGCTGAATACTTCGGGATATTCGGGCAACGGATACTCGCTGTCGAGGAAATAATCTGTATGCGGTGGAATATTATACGCAACATTTTCATTTGCCACGCCACATCTGTACATTGTGTTGTGCATCAATGTATAAATTCTGTAATCGGTATCGAAATCGGTTAAATAAACTCTGAGCGCTTTATTGTTCGATTTTGCGAAGACGATCTCTTCTCTCCAGTCACCCAAAAGGTCAGCCGAGAGACAAGGCGTTGCTTTTGTGCCGTTGATCGAAGTGACACCGGACGCAGACAAAACCGTACCGAATTCATACGAGTATACGGTTGTTCCGTCCAGTCCGCAGCGTTCGAGTTGTCCTGTCCACCAAGCGGCGAAGTTAATTCCGCCGGACCAAGTTTTACCGGACGAAAGTAAACGTCCGCGCTTGAATTCATAAACATTGCTCGTCGTGGCGCAAATGAATTCTGCGGAACCGTTACCGGGGATAAAGTTATCCGCCAAAGCTCTGCCGACATCACGGTTCGACTGATATTTGAACAGAATTTCACCCGTTGCCGCGTCTGCAAGATAAGCTCCCTGACTTCCCTCCAAGCAGCCCCATATCTCAAGTCCTTCTCTATCGGGAAGAAAATCTCCGACATGAACCGCGTCACCGTGACCGAGGCCGGTTGTCCAAAGCCCCGTGCCGTCATGATCTATGCAACATTGACCGTATACAATCTCGTCGCAACCGTCGCCATCAACATCCGCAACGCAAAGATTGTGGTTGCCCTGACCTGCGTAGGACGAATTCCTTTTTGCGGAATCGAATGTCCAAAGTTTTGTAAGCTCCGTTCCGTCAAAATTATATGCAACAAGCACGGAACGCGTATAATAGCCTCTGCACATAACGATCGAAGGATTTTTGCCGTCAAGGTATGCTACAGCGGCAAGGAATCTGTCAACTCTGTTTCCGTAATCGTCACCCCAAGAAGAAACCGAGCCGCGTCCCGGAGCGTAATCTATCGTTGTTATAGCTTCACCGGTTGTTCCGTTGAAAACCGTAAGATACTCGTTGCCGGAAAGGATGTATCCGTACTGAGTTCTGTAATCAGCGGACTCGTCACCTATTACGGTTCCCTTGCCGTCAACAGTGCCGTCCGAGGTCTTGCAGACCATCTCGGCAATTCCGTCACCGTCAAAATCATATACGAGAAACTGTGTATAATGTGCTCCGGCGCGAATATTTTTGCCCAGGTCGATTCGCCAAAGCTGAGTTCCGTCAAGCTTATAAGCGTCAATTATGACATTTCCGGTGTATCCGGACTGAGCGTTATCCTTGGCGTTGGACGGATCCCATTTGAGGACTATTTCATATTCGCCGTCACCGTCAAGGTCACCGCAGGAGCAGTCGCCGGCGGAATATGTATATGATTCTCCGTTCGGTGTTTTTCCGCCGTCCGGTCGATTGATCGGAATATCAAAGTAGTTTTTGGAATAAGGCGTTATCGATTTTGAGGTTTCGGTACCTTCCGTAATTACGTAATACGAGGACTCATTTGTGCCTTCCGTGTCCAAATAACAAGTTGCCATGCCGGCTTCGCTCTTGTATACGCTTTTTCCATCGCGGAAAAGCTCATACACGGTGTCGTTCGATTCCGTACCGAGTGATCTCCAGCTTACAAGTATGCCGTCATTCGTGTTAACGGCGACAAGACCTCTGTCCAAATATTCGACTCTTTTGCCGTTTTCTTCAATCACAACATCAACCTCTCCTTCTGTGTCAGCCACCGTGGAATCCGTCACATCGTCTTTCGGATCATCCGCGGTACATGCGAACATTGACATTAACATCGCTCCCAAAATCAAGAGCGCAACGATTTTTTTTGCCATTATTACCATAGTCCTCCCCAACCGTATAGTGGTTGAATCAATTATAACTTATTCACAATATAAATTCAATCTATTTTTCGAAAAATATGTATTTTTTCTCAAATTTCATGTTTTATATTGCTAAATAATGTACGATGTGATAATATCAAATCAGAGTTTGATTCCGAATTTGAAAGGAAGAACATGAAATGATCGAAAAAACGCTTTCGCTTTATGAAAATGATGACAGAGTTACTCTCACAATGTATCTGCACTCCGAAATTAATAATCCGGAACTGAAAAAACGTCCTGCCGTTATTGTTTTTCCGGGTGGTGGTTTGTCATTTTTGTCAGAGCGTGAAGCAGAGCCTGTTGCGCTTGCGTTTTTCTCCGAAGGAATGAATACGTTTGTGCTGCGCTATTCAATCGGTGATTTCGGCAATTATCCGTTGCCGCTGCTTGATGCCTCTGCCGCGGTTGCCTATGTGAGAACGAATTCCGACGAGTTCGGAACAGATCCCGACAAAATCTTTGTTGCGGGTTTTTCCGCAGGTGGATATGTTGCCGCAATGCTTGGTGTTCGCTGGCACGAGGATTTTATAACAGAGGAGCTTGACTTGCCCTACGGAATGAACAGACCGGACGGTATGATCCTTGCTTATCCCGTTATCACAGCAGGCAATTTTTCGCATAGGGGAACGATTGAAATGTCAATCGGAAAAAGTCCGAGCGACGAAGAACTTTACGATCACAGCCTCGAAAATTCGGCTTCGGAGAAAACTCCGCCCGCTTTCATTTGGCACACCGCGGACGATAACACCGTTCCCGTCGAAAATTCACTTATTTTCGCCGAATCACTTTCTGAATCGGGTGTTCCGTTCGAACTGCACGTATTCCCCCACGGTCCACACGGACTGTCTCTCGCAAACGAAGAAACTTCCGGAGGGAGCAAAGCCCTCGAAAACAAACGAATTGCCCAATGGGTTCATCTCGCAGCAGAATGGATCAAAGAAAACGAAGTCGCTACATCATCATCGGAAATGTAAACAGCGTTTCGCGAATTTTCGTGTAAATGCTCTCGAAATTACGCATCGGCAAAGGATTTTCTCCTTTTCCACACTCCAATGTAAACGACGGACGATCAAACTCTTTTATGAACCAATCCGTCAAGCCGCCGTAATTTGCCGTTCCCTTCGCTTCCGAAAGCACATAACCGCTCATGCGCGAAAGCATTCGCCCTATCCGTTCGCTTTTCGGCGGTGCGTAACCGTCACTTTTGTAATAAATTTCTTCGCCTTGCGAGTGAAGCGTCAATATTCCTTTTGGCTCTGCTGTTCTGATAAAACCGCAGAGCGCTTTTGTTTCCGGCTCGGATTCCGGATACTGACCGCCATACTTGGAACGTCCGGCGAAAATTTCAAGCTTCTGCTCGATTTTTTTGTATTCCGCAAAGCCTGCGTTGTAATTGTGATTGAGATCCACACCGCGCTCGTTTGCCTGCCATAACGTAAAATCGTCGCCCTTGTTCATCGCACGGATTCGCTCGTATATGGGGCTTTCCGGTGACGCTCCGTGAGCCGCGATTTCAACTCCGTCCGGATTCAACATCGGAACGACGTATACGCATCTTTCCTCGAAAACAACCGGAATCGAATAACCGTATATGCGCTTGCTCAACTGCTTAAATTCGCAAAATTCGTTTATGTATCGTAAGAGCAGTCCCGATGTTATCGCTTCCGCGCCGTGATGAGCGCCGACATACAGTACATTTGTCGTTGATTTCGGATTTCCGAGGCAAACGCAGTAAATTTCCCTGCCGCGAATGCTTTTGCCGATTTCAAAAACGTTTATAAACGAATATCTTTCTTTGTAAATATCAAGAAATTTTGTAACCGTGCCGTATGTCACGGCATTTTTTATCGGAATTATGCTTTTACTTTCGTCAGACATACACACCTCCGCTGTATTATATACTATATATATGCCGCAAATGACATATATATTAATGATAATTTACAATATATCTTTATTTTTTCGTTTTTATATGGTAAAATAAGAAAAGCTTTATGCAAATGACAGGAGAATATTATGTCCCACAAACCAAAAAAAACACTTATTATCGGTTCTTGCCTGATTTTTTTGCTTACCGTAATTTACAGAGTTGTATCGTTGGAAATTATGCTCATCGAAATGAGCTCTATGTATTCGTACGGAACTCTTTCATACATACTTCAAATCGCCTGTGATATAATCGAGATTGCAATATATGCATCCGGAATCGCGCTGATTCTTACATTCGTCAGTACGAAAAGCAAAAAATATCGTAACTTATCCTATGCGGCTACACTTTTGATATTGTTTTTCGATTACGGTTTCGCATTCTGTGTTGACTTTGCCCTTGGAAGCATAGACGGCTATGAGTTAGTCACAGCGGTTTACCTTTTCCTTAATCTTCTTGTGCGTGCAGCGTCCTACGTTTTGACATTTGCTTTTGCCGAGAATATTGTGGCGAAAAGCAAAGTCGATGAGTCTTTGCCCATTCCCTTCTTTTCGAAATCAAACTCTATATCGAAATCCCTTTTGATAGTGTTTGTCGTAAGAATTTTGCCGTCCTTTTTGTTTGAGATTTATTCCAACATCACCGGCATCATCGAATACGGTTTTGATATGACAGGTGCGGATGTACTTTCCATAATCTCCGCCTACGCCGAGATCATCCTCTCCGGTGTGCTGGTTTACGTTTTTGCATACTTATTCCTTGTGCTTTTCCTTGTTATAGACAGAAAAAAGGAAAATATACAATAAAATATATGTTTAACGTTCTATAGACAAAATAAGGTCATTGTGCTATAATTATTTGAATTAAAACGAAACACGGAGCTTTTAACTATGAATAAAATTAACCTCACGCGAAAGCTGTGCTTTTTGATCGTATTGATTTTTTGCACGGTGCTTGTGTCCTGCGCAAGCTCACCCGATTCCGACGTGACGCCTTCGGATTCGACCGAAGTCCCTCCTGTAAGCTCGGATGAAGAAACAACCGTTGCTTTGCCTGAAGAAACCACATACTTAGATACCGAAGCGCCCGTGATCACAGGTGTAAAGGACATAGAAGTCGTTGTAGGCGGCTCTGTTTCATATAAAGACGGAGTTTCCGTTACGGACGATTCCGGAGAAGACATAAGCATTACGATTGACAACAGTAATGTTGACTTGAACACGGTAGGCAGCTATGAAGTTTTCTATTCCGCAAAGGATTCCGCCGGAAACGAAACGACAGTATGTGCAACTGTAACGGTTATTAAAGAATCCGCATATTCAAAAGACGAAATGCTTGATGTTGCAAACGCCATATTTAGTGAGCAAATTAAAACCTCTGAGGATATGTCGGATTGGGATATTGCGTACGCCGTTTACAATTGGACGCACAACAATATTACGTATTCCTCCGGTAACATTGATTTTGACGATTCCGTCGGCGAAGCGTACAAAGGAATGACGACCGGCAAGGGCGACTGTTTCACGTATATGGTAGTGTCCGAAGTGCTTCTTAAAATTGCAGACATTCCGACCACAAGAGTTGAACGTCTCAAATACGAGGGCGAGGCGAATCATTTCTGGCTTCTCGTTGATCTTGGCGACGGTTGGTATCATTTTGATTCCTGCTGGCATTTCAGCGGAATGGCGTACGAATCGTTTATGTGTACCGATGAAGAACTTGCAACGTACTGTGCAAAATACAACATTGAGTATTATTACAGATTTGACAAAGACGCATATCCCGAACGCGGGACAGAATCTTATCAAAACCGATAAATCAGAGGTGATTTGAATATGACTGACTCGCATATAATTCGCATTGGTGCCTTTGCCGCCGCATTTCTTATCTTGATGCTCGCTTTTTTGGGGTGCAACTCCGATTCCGAGTCCGGAGATGACAGTGATTCTTTGGTGCAGGAAAGCAAAACAGAAGAACGTACAAGCTCCGAAACGTTGCCGGACGAAAGCGGAACGGAAACCGAAATCAAATCCGACACAGAAACAAAAGCCGAAACGGAAGAACTCGCGCCTTTGTCCGCGTCTCCTGTTTCCCTTACTATTTCAGACGGCTTAGAAAGCGTAAAGCCGGAAGATTTTGTCACAGACGTTCGCGGCAGCGGTAATGTAACTGCGGAATTCGCGGAAGAATACAATTTTACATATCCGCATAATTTTACGGTTATTGTCAATTTAACGGATGAGGACGGAAACACCTGTACGGTAGAATCTTATGCCGAATGTAAAGTTTCGGACACCGCACCGCCGGTGATTACCGTAGGAGACGATATTTATGTAACCGTTGGCGATTCCGTTTCTTATAAATCAGGCGTTTCGGCAACGGACAATTCCGGAGAAAGCATAAAAATTCAAGTCGACAACAGCAAAGTTGACCTTTCCAAAGCAGGTACATATACCGTCAAATATTCCGCAAAGGATTCGGCAGGCAATGTCGCTTACGCAACCAAAACCGTGCATGTATCGGCGGCTCCGATTCATACCGACGAGGAAGTTTTGGCGCTTGCAAAGAAGATATATAACAATAAAATCCTCAAATCCAAATATGTAACGGACGTTAATTCGAAATTTGAATTAGCATACGCGATATATCAGTGGTGCTATAACAGCATCACTTTCGATATTTCCGGAACGGACAGATCAAAAGGCGCGGTTCAGCTTGCTTACGACGGTTTCACAAAGCTCAAAGGCGACTGCTATACCTATATGATTACGGCTGAATACCTTTTCAGAGTTGCCGGAATAGATACGCTCGAAGTTACGCGACTCAGATACGAGGGCGAATCCAACCATTTTTGGTTGCTTGTCGATGTCGGAGACGGTTGGTATCATTTTGATGCGACCTCGCGCTCGACCGGCAGAGGTACCGATACTTTTATGCTCACCGATGAGGAGCTTGCGGCATTTTGCGAAAAATTCAATGTCCCTCATTATTTCCGTTTTGATAAAGACGCATATCCTGCACGCAGTTCCGTATCTTATTTCGAAATCCCTGATGAAAACGACGAGGAAACGGACGTTGAAACAGACGCAGAAACGGAACCTGACGTCGAGGTTGATGCCGAAGCTGACGTTGAGGTTGATGCCGAAGTTGATGCCGACAATATAAGGAATTTGGTGTAATGATGAAAAATGTTTTGGAATATCTCGAAAATACGTATCCGAGGGTGCCGGACAAAACCGCATATTCGGACGGAACATATTCTTTGAATTTTGCTGAAGTATATAAATATTCTCGCGCAGTCGGTTCATATTTGATCTCGGAAGGAATAGTCGGAGAGCCTGTTGTTGTGCTTACTAAAAAGCATCCGCGCGCAATTCCCTGCTTCTTTGGTGCGGTTTACGCCGGTTCGATGTATGTTCCCGTTGACACGGAAATGCCCTCCGTCCGAATAAGCATGATACTTGACAATCTCGCTCCTAAGATTATAATATGCGACAAGGACACCGAAAAAACAGCCGCTTCTCTTGCGGCGGAACACGGTTGCGGCTATAAAAACGCCGAGGAACTGTTTGAATTCCCCGAAAATGCCGATGCGCTTGCAAATGTTCGAGCTCATCAAATTGACACGGATCCGATCTACATCGTTTTCACGTCCGGCTCAACAGGCGTTCCGAAAGGAGTCGCTGCTTGTCACCGTTCGGTTATAGATTATATTGAAAATCTTTCCGAGGCGTTGGGTTTCTCCGAAAAAACCGTTTTCGGCAATCAGGCTCCGCTTTATTTTGACGCTTGCCTGAAGGAGCTTTACCCCACGATAAAGTTCGGCGCAACCGCCTATCTTATCCCCAAGGGAAATTTTATGTTTCCTGTAAAGTTGGTTTCGTTTTTGAATGAACACAAAATCAACACCGTTTGCTGGGTAGTTTCCGCGCTGACGATGATCTCCGCGACGGGCACGTTTGATACGATGCGTCCGGAATACTTGAAAACGGTTGCGTTCGGTTCGGAGGTATTCCCGCCGTCTCAGCTTAAAATTTGGCGCGAAAATATGCCCGAAACGGAATTTTATAATCTTTACGGTCCGACGGAATGCACGGGTATGAGCTGTGTTTATCACGTTTCGGACGAACTCGAAGAAGATGAACCCGTTCCGATCGGCAAGCCCTTCCCCAACACCGATGTGCTTTTGCTTGTATATAATGAAGACGGCGGAGCAAGACGCGCCAATGAAGGCGAAGAAGGTGAGCTTTGCATACGAGGAACTCCGATCACGCTCGGATATTACAACAACAACGAGCAAACGGATAAAGCTTTTGTTCAGAACCCTCTCCACAGTCATTACAGAGAGCTTATATACAGAACGGGAGACATTGCCAAATACAACAAACGCGGTCAGCTTGTTTTTGTTTCGCGCAGAGACCATCAAATCAAGCATATGGGACACAGAATCGAGCTCGGTGAGCTTGAGTACACCCTCGCCGGCTGCGAAGGCGTAACAAACGAATGCGCCATATACGATAAGGAAAACTCGAAAATCGTTCTTTTCTATACCGGTAATGCAACTTCGTCCGAAGTTACGAAATATTTGAGGGCTCATTTGCCCAGATATATGCTTCCCAACGCAATGTTTAGGCTTGATGAAATGCCACTTACGCCCAACGGTAAGCGCGACAGAGTCGCCCTTGCAAAACGTTATGCCGAAGGAATATGATCCGATAAAACTCACAATAAAACAAAATAAAAAAGAGGTTAATTATGGAAACAATCATTAAAATGCTCAAAGAGCTTCACGAAGACGTTGATTTTGAAAACTGCGACTCGCTTGTTGACGACGGTATACTCGATTCTTTTGACATCGTAACGCTTATTGCGCAGATTTCGGATGAATTTGACGTACAGGTCACGGCAAATCTCATTACTCCGGAAAATTTCAACTCGGCAGATGCCATTTGGGCGCTCGTTTCCGAGCTGCTTGACGAATAATAACGAAAAACATCGCGGCCCGCATTTTTTGCGGGCTGTGTGTTGAAAACAGCAAGGTTAAACATGTATTTTACATCATATCAATTTATTGCTTTTGCAGCGGTGATATTCACACTGTATTATATCCTGCCCAAGGTTATGCAAAAACCGTTGCTTCTTTTGGCTTCCTTCGTTTTTATCGCATCGTATGATCTTACATACATCCCTTTCATATTGTTTACGGCGCTTACGACTTGGGGCTCCGCTTTGATGATCTCTCGCGTTGATATAAATCGAGATCTGTATTTAGCCGAACACAAAGCCGAAATGACAAAGGAAGAAAGGAAAGCTTTCAAAGAGAAAGCAAAGAAAAAAACGCGCTTTTTCCTCTGGGTAAATATCGTACTTAACATAGGCATACTTGCATTTTTGAAATATGCCAATTTCTTCATTTATAATTTTAACAGCATTTTTAAGGTCGCTGAAAAAAGCGAGGATCTTTTCCTTGATCTCGTTCTTCCGCTTGGCATCTCCTTTTACACTTTTATGTGTGTCGGCTACATTGTTGACGTTTATCGCGGAAAATACAAGGCTGATAAGAACTTTTTGAACGTGATGTTGTTCGCTTCTTATTTCCCTTCCCTTGTCCAGGGCCCTTTTTCAAAGTATGATGAAATGGGAAAAACGCTTTTCCCTAAGAAAAGCTTTGACGAAGAAGCCGTATTAAAGGGACTTTTGAGAGTGGTTTTCGGTTATTTCAAAAAGCTCGTGCTTGCGGACAGAGTGGTAATTGCGCTCAATGTCATCATCGGGAATCCCGAAAAATACAGCGGAGCTTTTGTTTTTGCAGGCATTATTCTGTATTCGCTTCGCATATATGCGGACTTTACCGGTGGAATAGACATTGCGCTCGGCTTTTCCGAAATGCTCGGAATAAAGCTGAAGGAAAACTTCGTTCGTCCGTATTTTTCGAAGAATATCGCGGAATATTGGCGCCGTTGGCATATATCTCTCGGAGAATGGTTCCGTGAGTATCTTTTCTATCCGCTTTCAATTTGCGGACCGATCAACAAGCTGGCGAAAAAGCTCAAGCCCAAGTTCGGTGCAGGCTTTGCAAAGCGACTTCCCGTTTATTTTTCAACGATAATCGTTTGGTTTGTAACGGGAATTTGGCACGGTGCTTCCTGGAACTTTATCGCATGGGGAATGACCAACTGCGTGGTTATCCTCATTTCGCAGGAGTTGTCTCCGCTTTACGCGAAATTTCACGAAAAGACCGGTATCGGAGAAAACGGAGCTTACGGAGTGTTTATGATGCTTCGCACATATTTGCTTATGTGTTGCATCAGAATGTTTGACTGTTATGCTTCCGTTGCGGAAACCTTCTCCGCGTTCTTTTCGATGTTCACAAAAGGAAACTGGAACGTACTCTTTGACGGCAGCATGCTTGAGTTCGGGCTTTCCGCCGCGGATTATACCGTACTTTTTGCAGGAATCGTTATGATTTTGATTTCAAGCATATTTGCCGAGAAAAAGAAGCCCATACGTGACACCTTAATTAAAATCCCCGGAGCCGTTCCCGTGGCAATAGTCGTTCTCATCCTTGCCGTAATCGTTTTCGGTACTTACGGAATAGGCTACGATTCCGCACAATTTATATATAATCAATTTTAAGCTATGAAAAAAAGAAAAATAATAAAAATTACGGCGGCGGTACTTTCGGTCGTTTTACTTATTTTTGCCGTTGATTTCTTGAACCGCCTTCTTACGCCGAAATATATGTCCGGCGCGCTTGACGGAGCTTTTATAGCCGAATATTACGACGAAGATCTTTCTCACGATGTCATTTTTATCGGTGACTGCGAGGTGTTTTCGAACATTTCTCCGATATATCTTTACGAGAATTACGGCGTAACGAGCTATGTTCGCGGAAGCGCGCAGCAGCTCATCTGGCAATCCTACTATTTACTTGCGGAAATGCTCGAATACGAAACCCCGAAAGTCGTTGTCTTCAATGCACTTTCGTTGGTGTACAACGAACCGCAAAACGAAGCTTACAACAGAATCACCATAGACGGAATGAAGCTTTCTCGCTATAAGCTCGGAATTATCTCCGCTTCAATGACCGACAAAGAGTCGATGATTGAATATCTCTTGCCATGCCTCAGATATCATTCACGCTGGAGCGAGCTTACGTCGGAGGATATAAAGTATGCGTACGGCAAAAAAGAAAAGGTTACGCACAATGGATATTATATGCGTGTTGACGTAACTCCTGTTGAAAAATTGCCGGTTGTACGCGAAAAAGCGGACTACTCCTTCGGTGAAACCGCATGGGAATATTTAGATCTTATTCGTGAGCTTTGCGAAGAAAACGGAATTGAGCTTGTGCTTATGAAAGCGCCTTCCCTGCTTCCGCATTGGTACGATGAATATAACGCTCAGGTGGT
The DNA here is from genome assembly GCA_964456045.1 of uncultured Lachnospiraceae bacterium. GTDB lineage: Bacteria > Bacillota > Clostridia > Oscillospirales > CAG-272 > DTU064. Next base: position 26,772 of record CAYWAD010000001.1, on the reverse strand, counting down.
TGCTTATGCAGAAGAACACGAGTTGCTCTACGTCAATGTGCTTGAGGTGAAAGATGAAATCGGCATTGATTACACAACGGACACGTTTGATGCCGGTATGCATATGAACCTTTACGGTGCCGAAAAGGTAACGGAATACATAGGCTCTGTCCTCAGCGAAAATTTTGACCTGCCCGACCATAGAGGAAACTCCGAATATGACGAAGTTTGGGCGGAGAAAATTGAATTTTATTATGAGATGATAGAGGCTCAGAAAAAGGAGCTTGCTGAAAACGGCAGACTGCTCGGCTTCGGAGCCGTATCTGAATAATTTTTTACGAAAGGGATTTTTATGAAACGTTTACTTGCAATTTTACTGATACTTGCGCTTGCTTTTTGTATGTTTGTTGCCTGCGATGGCGATTCGGATGACGAGGTTTCTAACGACGGCGCAAATTCAGAAGCCAACGATAATTCTTCGGCGGCTGAATCCGAAACGGATAAGTCTGACAATGCTTTCGCATACGTTTTTGTTTCCGGCACAACAACGATCAAAATGAACGTTGAAGCGGAGCCGGTTCTCTCTGCTCTCGGCGAAGCAAAAAGCACCTACAAGGCTCCCTCGTGTGCGTTCCAAGGCGACGATTACTATTACGATTACGGCAGCTTTGAGCTTTCCGCTTATGATAACGGAGACGGCGTGCAGATCGTATATTCCGTTTACCTCAAGGATGATCTTGTTGAAACTCCCGAAGGAATTATGATCGGCTCGGACGAATCCGAGGTTGTTGCCGCATATGGCGCGGACGGCAAACTCGAAAACGGTAGCTATCTTTATTCCGACGGAAACGCGAAGCTTTCGATTATCATCAAAGACGGTACGGTTTCCGCAATTGAATATACCGCAATTGTAGACTGACAAACGCAAAAACGGCTGTTACCGTAAAGGTAACAGCCGTTTTTTGTTTTTATAATCAGTCAAGCTTGTATCGTTCGTCAAGGCCGTCTGACACGTCGCTGATGATTTTAATGGTATAAATGATATACATGATGCCAACTATCGTCAAAACGGTTGCGATGCTTTCAAACACGGGAACGTAGAATACGTATTTTACGTTGTTTTCCATTGCTTCGACGCCCTTGTTTATTCCGACGAGGATCATATATGCTGTCGAAACGACGGCAGTGACGATCGAGAATACAAACACATGTTTATTTGAACGGCAAAGCTGCGAGTGCAGCTTATTCGAATATGCGTCGCTTTCGCCTTCCTTGGTGACATATCCGGTATGCTCGACGATGATTTGCTTGAGTTTTTTATACACGAAGTACATCACAAGCACAAAGAGCGATTCTGCGACAACGGTCAGCACGCAGAGGATTATGTGCCCCGTGAAAGCTTTGTCGGATTTCATTGTGCGCGTGAAATCATCGAAGCGGACGATAAAACGCTTGACTGCAACCCATTGAATTACGGAAAAAATCAAATATACGGCAGAAGAAACAAGACCTTGAACGTCTGTTTTCGTTCGTTTTTTGAAAAACATAAGCCAGAAAATGACAAAAACCGCAGCCGAGATGAAGTCGGGAATCATATTAATGTGATCAATGATAAAATCGAGGGAGAAAAAGACACCTACGCTGAGGATAATAAGAGCCGTTTTATAGCGTTTATACTGCAAAAATCCGAAATTTGTCCTTATGTCGCTGTTATATGCGCCATACATTGCGGAAATGAACGGTTTGTCGCGCTTGATTCCGTTTACATAGCGGACAGCGGAAATCGACCAGAAAACGGCGACAATCGCGGACACGAAAACGGCAAGCGTTACGAAAAGCCCTCTGAAATCGGCGATGTTGACGTTAAACGCATTAACGTCGCCTGCGTATTCATAAGACGAAAGTGCTGTGAATTCGGGAAGTATGTTAAGGGCGGTGCGCAGGATGATAAAAAGGTGCGTGTGCTTGATAAAACGTCCCAGCGATTTGCCTGAGCGTTTTGCAATCAACTCGTCACGTTTGGAGATGATGTCGCTTTCCGGGATGACAGTTCCCTTTTCAAGCTCACGCGATGCGAATTTGCGAAGCTTTTTATCGATTTTCGCGCTGTAACGCTCAAGCGAACGCTTGCGTTCCGGCATATAAACTCCTACTGCGGGAAATAGCGTTCCGAGATAGACCATTCCGTCTACAAGACCGTCAAAGGCGATATACATCATTACCGCCTCGGCGATACCGAAGCAGAACGCGCAGAGCAAAACCATTGAAGTGTCGTCGGTCGATATGAGATACGAAACAACCAAATCCGCCGCGGAAAGTAGCATCAGCTTAAAAAACATTGACCTCGTTTCCGAGAGCTTACTCGAAAATTCGGATGGAACGGAAAGAGCTTCGTATAAAAAGAAAAATCCAATCGCATCCGGCAGCAAATCGATTGAAGATATGTCCGGCACGGCAATAAAAATGATTGCCAGAATTGAAAGCAAAGATTTCATAAGCAGTTCCCTTTCTTAAAATTTCATTTTTTGTTTCGCTGTTTTTTGAGGTCTTCTTTAGTGATGTCGTTTTTGCCGCCACTTTTGAGCTTTGAAAAAAAGCCCGAAACCTTGGAGTCCCTTTTCTTATTCATATCGTGATCGCTTTCAAGACAAATCCACATATATGAGCTGTAAATAACAGCAGGAACAAGAAAAGCACACAAAAGCTTAAAGAGAAACGCAAGCTGCGAGAATGCGGAAATGTAGCTTTCCAAAAAGTCAAAATCAAAGGAGAGGGAGAGTGAGAGGGCGAAGCTGAGGACATAATACCACATATTTCGTTTACATCGGTCAGCGAGCTTATTGTCCCCGACGGAGCGCGCAAGTTGTTCGAGCGCGAGCAGCATCGCAACGGTGAAAACGAGCGTTGCGACAAGTCTGCCGATTTCGATTGCGGTTGTGACCGTTGATACAAGCTCAATAATGCCTACGTAATTCAGCAAATAATACACACACTGCATCGTGACCACCGCGAACAGCGCATAAACTGACATTAACGCATATTTGAATCTCGGCGCATGGCGACGAAGCTTCAACAGTGCCTCATACATAATGAACACACCCACAAAATCGGTTATAAAAAATGTCGGTGCATAAGTGAACAAGGATAAAAGAACGTATCCTATAAATAAAAGTCCGAGTCCCATGTTTAACCTTTTTTATTTTTGATTTGCCGAGGCACCGCCGCAGCAGTTCTTGTATTTTTTTCCGGAGCCGCACGGACACTTTTCGTTACGTCCGACCTTTTGAGCAGCTTTTTTGACGACGGGCTTCTTCTTTTCTCCTGTACTTGCAGTTCCCGCAATTCCAACAGATTTCGCGATCATGATCTGACGGCGTTTTTCGAATTCTTCACGCGGAATTGCGGAAAGCACCGTTCTTGACGTTGTACGCTTGATCTCGTCTGTCATCTCCGCAAAGAGATCCATACCTGCGATCCTGTATTCGGACACGGGGTTTCTGTTTGCATACGCCTGAAGTCTGATGCTGTCGCGCAGATCGTCCATCGCTTCAAGATGCTCCATCCAGTGCTTATCGACAGCTCTGAGCAGGACGTTGCGCTCTACATTGCGCATCCATTCGGCGCCGTATTTTGCCTCCTTGTCCTCATAAACGGACTTTGCACGGTCGCAGAAAAGCTTGACAATCTCATCCGATGAAAGCGTTTCGAGCGTTTTTACGGAGAATTTTTCGTCATCAGGGGCAAAGAGAATGCCGGTATACTCATTCGTGAGCGTTTCGAGCTTCCATTCTTCCTTTGAGTCATAGAACGTAGCCGAGAGAACTGCATCGGTGACGGTATCGTCAATCATTTTCTTGATTTTTTCGGAGAGGTCAAGACCGTCGAGCACCTCTTTACGCTCCTTATAAATGAGCGTTCTTTGCTGATTCATAACGTCGTCGTATTCGAGGACGTTTTTACGTCTGTTGAAGTTTTGATCTTCGATACGCTTTTGTGCGGTTTCGATAGAATCCGAAAGTATGCCCGCATCTATCGGCATATCATCCGGAATTCGGAGTCTGTCAACAATATTGTAAAGTTTATCGCCGCCGAAAAGACGCATAAGATCGTCCTCAAGCGACACATAGAAGCGAGATTCGCCGGGGTCACCCTGACGACCCGAACGTCCGCGAAGCTGATTGTCGATACGTCTGCTTTCGTGGCGCTCCGTGCCGATTACAAAGAGTCCGCCTGCTTCGCGCACGAGGTTTGCTTCCGGCTCTATTTCGATCTGATATTTACGATAAAGCTCACGGTATACTTCCCTTGCGGCAAGTTCCTCCTCGGTCACGGATTGAGACGAGCCTGTTGCAACGGCGATCGTTTTTTCATCGTAGCCGTTCTTTCTCATCTCGGATTTAGCAAGGAATTCCGCGTTACCGCCAAGCAAAATGTCCGTACCGCGTCCTGCCATATTCGTGGAAATCGTAACAGCTCCGAGCTTACCTGCCTGAGCGACGATTTCCGCTTCCTTATCGTGATATTTTGCGTTAAGAACCGTATGCTTTATGCCTGCGCCCTTAAGCTTTTTGGACAGCGCTTCGGACTTTTCGATCGAAACCGTACCGACAAGCACGGGCTGCCCCTTGGCGTGGCATTCCTTGATATTTTGAATTATTGCGTCTTCCTTTGCCTTAGACGTTTTATATACAACGTCGTTATGGTCAACGCGGATCATCGGCTTATTTGTCGGAACTTCGACAACATCGAGCCTGTATATTTCCCTGAATTCGTTTTCTTCCGAAAGAGCCGTTCCCGTCATACCGGAAAGCTTATTGTACATACGGAAATAATTCTGGAAGGTGATCGTTGCGAGAGTTTTATTTTCGCGCTGAATTTCAACGCCTTCCTTGGCCTCGATCGCCTGATGCAAGCCGTCGGAATAACGTCTACCCGGCATCATACGACCCGTGAAGGAGTCGATTATCATAATGCCGCCCTGATGGATAACGTAGTCGATGTCGCGGTGCATGATTCCGTGAGCGCGGAGCGCCTGATAAACATAATGCGCGAGTTCGGAATTTTCGGCGTCACCGAAGTTTTCGATGCCGAAGAATTTTTCCGCTTTTTCGATTCCGCGTTCGGTCAGAGTTGTTGTGCGTTTCTTTTCGTCAACGATATAGTCGGCGTTTACGCCTGCGTTTTTGATGATCTCCTCGGCGTCATCCTTCGCGTCCAGCTCCTTGATTACAAACGGATGCATACGGGACACAAGCTCATCGGCACGCGAATACATATCGGTAGATTCATCGCCTGCGCCGGAAATGATAAGCGGAGTTCTCGCTTCATCTATAAAGATCGAGTCAACTTCATCGACGATCGCAAAATTGTGACCGCGCTGAGAAAGCCGCTCCTTGTATATGACCATATTATCGCGCAGATAGTCAAATCCGAATTCATTGTTTGTTCCGTAGGTTATGTCTGCGGCGTATGCATCGCGCTTTTCCTGTGATGTCTGACCGTGAACGACAAGTCCGGTTGAAAGCCCGAGAAATTCGTGGACTCTGCCCATTTCCTCAGCGCCGAGCCGTGCAAGGTATTCGTTGACGGTTACGACATGTACGCCTTTTCCGGTCAAAGCGTTAAGATAGGACGGCATGGTTGCAACGATGGTTTTGCCTTCGCCCGTTTTCATCTCGGCAATTCGTCCCTGGTGAAGCAAAACGCCGCATAGAAGCTGACAGTTGAACGGTCTTTTACCGAGGACACGATCGCAGGCTTCGCGAACGAGCGCGTAAGCTTCGGGGAGAATATCGTCGAGAGTTTCGCCGTTCGCAAGACGCGATTTGAATTCGATCGTCATATCGGACATTTCCGTATCGGTCATAGCGGCGAAACGAGGCGCCAGCGCTTCGATCTTGTCAACGATCGGTGTTATTTTTTTGATCTGTCGGTCACTGTAGGTGCCGAAAATTTTATTGATTATTTTCATTAAAGTGTTCCTTTTCGGACAAGCTGATTTTTTACATATAAATACATTATAATATTATATATCAAATATTTATAATTCGCAATCATTATTTTGTAAACAAAGAGCAAAAACGGACAGCACAATAAAGAAATGTGCCGTCCGTTTGATTATATCAATATTTTTCGCGCACGAGATTAAATTTGTTTTCGCATTCTTCCACGGTATCTTCGTCGTCTGTAAAAAGCTTCTCCTCGGAATAAAGCTTATAAAGTCCGTCGTACGCATCGCTGACCGCCGCACCGTCGTATTTTGCAAGATCGTAACGCAAAGCCGTCGGCAGTTCTTCCGTAAGAGGCGGTGAAACATACGAAAGCATTTTATATTGAAGTGCGGTCAAGGATGAAACCGCTCCGCTTCCTGAATCGTAAACATAGCGTTCCCCGTTTTTTTTGAATTGGAATATCATACTTCCTCCGGTTTCCGAACATACGGATCATTTATGTTTTATTTTCGGCACACGAGGTGCTGAATGTTTTTTTCTTTGCCTTGACGAGACGAAAAACGCTCCTACCGCAGAGAGCACAAGCTCTGACAAGTAAAACGCAAGCGAATACGGCATTGCGGAATACGGTGTCACGGCGTTTTCTCCGTTAAAAAAGAGCGAAATCAGAAAAAGCAAAACGAAAAGCAAGGCTCCGGCGACAAAGCCGGTCAAAAATCCGTTTCCGCGAACGGCACCGATGATTCCTGCCGCAACAAAAGCCACAGCGACGATAAAAACGGACAGCGGCACCGTAAGCTTACCGGGATCGTCTGCCGAATAAGCGACGGCGCCGAGAATGAAAGTCAAAATCACCGCAATTCCCACAGAAATCAGCGCGGAAACACCTGCATCCGCGAAACATTTTCCGAAATCTTCGTTTTTCATTGTAAATTCACCCCGAATACTTTTTATTTCATAGTATTCGGGGTGAAACCGTTTTATGACGGACTTACTGTTCAGTGTCCTCTGCTCTTACGTCAACGCATCTTACTGCGGAGCGAAGAATACGGATCTTTGTTTTTTCTTTACCCGTTTCGATCATAACGGTTTCTTCTTTTATGCTGACAATCTTGCCGATGATGCCGCCGATGGTTGTTATTTCATCGCCGACCTGAAGATTGTTTCTCATCTCGTTTGTTTCTTTTTCCTGCTTTTTCTGAGGTCTGATGAGGAAGAAATAGAACACAACGAGCATAATGACAAGCATAATGATCGAATACCAACCGGAGCCGGTGTTGGTTGTGGTTGTTTCAAGAAATGCCATGAAAATCAGTCTCCTTAGTTTTGTAGTTACGAAACAACATTATAAAGCATTTTTTATTCAATTTCAATAGAAAATTTGTAAACAATGTTTTCGTTTGCGGATAAAGCCTCGGCGATGCGGTCAAACTATAAAAAAACGTTTGGCTTGGAGGCATTTTGTGCTGAACATAACAAAGGATTACGCGGAAACTTTGCGTTCATTCGAGGAAACCTTGCGCATCGGTGAAAATTTTGACATAATTGAACGAAAGCTGTCCGTAAATTCGCATTCGGCAACTTTATATTATATTGACGGGCTGATCAAAGGCGGAGATTTGCAAAAGCTTTTGATGTATTTTGCCGGAACAAACAATTTCGGTGACGGAAAAATCGGTGCCGCGGAGCGATTCAAGGAATCAAACCTTCCGGATGTTGAAGTTGAGGTGACGACGGATTCCGAAAAGCTCATCACTTCCCTTTTGGGCGGCTGCGTTGTTATGATTTCGGACGGTTTTAACGGCGAAGCAACTGTAATAGACATGCGTACTTACCCATCAAGGGACACTCAAGACCCGGAAAACGATAGAGTTATGCGAGGTGCGCGTGACGGATTCGTGGAGACTCTTATTTTCAACACTGCGCTCATTCGTCGCCGCATACGAGACGTAAATTTGACGATGAAATACTGCACAGTCGGCAAAAAATCACGCACGGATGTAGTCATCGCTTATATAGAGGGAGTCGCGGACGAAAAAATCGTGCAAAAGATCGTTTCGTCGATCGAAGCAATCGAAACAGACGCGCTTCCGTTGGGACATCAGTCACTCACGGAGGCTTTGCTCAAGAAGCAATGGTACAATCCGCTCCCGAAGGTACGCGTTACGGAACGTCCGGACGCAACATCGGCGCATATATTGGAAGGCGGCGTTGCGGTTCTGTGCGATACCTCACCCGAAGCCTTGCTTTTGCCGACCTCGATATTCGATTTTTTGCAGGAGACGAACGATTATTATTTTCCGCCGCTGACCGGCTCGTATCTGCGAATCATGCGAAACTTGATTTTCATTTCGACGATCTTCATCACGCCTGTATGGTATCTTTCGCTGATGTATTCCGAGTTTTTACCGTCGTCACTTTTATTTTTGATACCGACGGAAACAGGAGAGCTACCGATAATTGTTCAGCTTTTCCTGACCGAGCTTGCACTTGACGCTTTGAAGCTCGCGTCCTTGACAACGCCATCCACAATGTCAAATTCACTTTCCATAATCGGCGGACTTTTGCTCGGAGATTTTGCCGTTCAGTCCGGCTGGGTGATCCCGGAAGTCATTTTTTATATGGCGTTCACCTCGATAGCAAATTTTACGCAGTCAAATTACGAGCTGGGGTATGCGTTCAAATATTTCAGGATGTTGATTCTCTTTTTGACGGCGCTTTTCGGAATTTGGGGATTTGCCGTGGGAATCTGCGTTATAATCGTTCTTGTGTGTCGGCTTCGAAGCGTGTGCGAGGGGAGTTATCTTTATCCGCTCATGCCGTTAGACAAAAAAGCGTTGAAACACCTTTTATTGCGGACGAAAAAGTAAAAATACACCTCGGCACGTCCGAGGTGTATTTTGCGTTAGGCAAATTATTTATTTTTGAATTTTATGTCTTTATCTTTTCTTTTGAAGAATTGATTGTAATAGCACGGGATCATACCGTTATAGAGCTTTTTCACCTTGTCGGGGCGCATGCCGTAAAAACGCGAAAATTGTTCGTGTGAGGTGATGATGTATATTTGCCAAGAATCGAGTGTTCTGAAATGCTCTCCCATCTTGCGGTAAAGTTCTTCCGCATCGGCAGTTGTCATCATTCTTTCACCGTACGGAGGGTTGCAAACGATGGTGCCGCGTCTGCCGTTGGTTTGAATTTCGAGTGCGTTACGCTTGAAAATCTTTATGTTGTCGGCAACTCCGGCGCGGAAAGCGTTCGCTTTTGTGAGTTCGACGCAGTTTTCGTCAATGTCGGAGGCGTAAACCTCAAACGAGGTTTTGATGATGTTGTCGTTGGCCTCCGTGCGCGCCTCGTTCCATACTTTTTTCTCGATAAACGGGAAGCGTTCTGCGGCGAATCTTCTTTTCAGTCCGGGTGCTCTGTTTTGCATACGCATTGCCGCCTCGATTGCGATAGTGCCCGATCCGCACATCGGATCCCAAAATAACACATCCTCGCGCGGGCGCGAAATATTTACAAGCTCTGCTGCCAAGGTTTCTCTGAGCGGAGCATCGTTGGATTCGGGGCGGTATCCGCGCTTATGAAGCGTCGCTCCGGACGTATCGATCATAAGATCGGCTCTGTCCTTGAAAATGAAAAATTCAATTTGGTAAAGCGTTCCCGTTTCGGGAAGCACCGTCGTTTTGTGCGCCGACATAAGCCTGTCCGCGACAGCTTTGTTGATGATTTTTTGGCAGTCCGGAACAGAATAAAGCACGCTTTTTATGCTGTGTCCCTTGACCGGAAAGCGATCGTTCTTACCGATAAAATTCTCCCACGGAAGCGATTTTGTGCCTTCGAAAAGATCGGTAAATGTGTACGCCGAAAATGAGCCGAGATTGAAAAGGACTCGCTCGGCGTAACGCGAGTTAATGTTCACGCGCGCAACGGCGGTTTTGTCGCCTTCAAAATAAACTCTGCCGTCAATCGTTTCCGTTCTTTTATAGCCGAGAGCGTCTATTTCCGCACCGAGAGAATGCTCAAGCCCGAAAAGACAGGTTGCAACATATCTATATCTCATAAAACCTCTTAAACAAAAAATATGCGGGAAAAACCCGCATATCAGTATACTATATTTTTTCGGTTATTTCAATTACCCAAGCGCAAATTGTTGATTTTAATCGTTTTTGGAGGTATAATTCTTGTGAAGATCATTTTCCGGAAAGACCGAGTATAAATCCGTTTACGTCGGACGAGCATATGTCTCCGGCTACGACTCTGTTTTTGTAAACGAGCAGGTTTATGTAGACCGTCCCCTCGTAATCCGGATAGTTGGTCACTCTGTATGTGTAACGCATCATATCGCGGTTTTTGTATTTAGAAAGATCGAAACCCTGAGATTTTTGAAGCGCGTTGTAATTTTCCATTACCCTGTCAAATTCAGCCGGAATAGTCACCTCGGCTTCATCGACCGGTGTTTCCTCGACTTTCCAGCCGTAGCTTTCTATCAGTGCGACCCTTTCGTCGTTGGTTTTGATCTTTTCGAAATTGAACGAAAGTACATTCTCGCTCGGAGAAGCTTCGGTTATGGCGGCATTTTCGCTGTTTTCTTCGGCTTTTATTTCCTTCGGCATCATGGTGATTAGGATTACAAGCGTAAGAACCGCGATCCCTATGATACCGAAAAATTTCAAGGTGTTTCCATGTACGGCACATACAAACATTAAAGTTTCCCTCCTCGGCACAGTTTTGTTACTGTTTAATTTTATTTGCCGTAGTGGCGAGATATGACTGCAAAATGCTGAAAATTATTTGAAAACGGAGATTTTTATGAAGGATTTCGGCAAAATTTCAAATCACTGCTCGTGCGGTAAGAAGCACGCACTTTTAACGGAGATTATCGTTTCCGAGGCGGGTGCAACGCAAAAGCTCATCGAATATGTCTCGGCATATACGTCTCAAACGTCATCTGCGTTTGTCGTGTGTGACGAAAACACCGAAAAATACGCGCGTCCGATTGCAAATTCGCTGAATTGCGAAATGTATGTCTTATCGAAAAGTGCTCACGCGAACGAAATTTACACAGGAAAGCTGACTGAACACATCCGAGCAAAAGAAAAATTGCCGTCGATTTTTGTTGCGTGCGGTTCGGGCTCTGTTCACGACATAACTCGTTTTTGTGCGCACGAAGCTGAAATTCCATTTGTGTCGTACCCCACGGCGGCGAGTGTTGACGGCTTTGTTTCGTCCGTCGCGGCTATGACGATGTACGGTCAAAAGCTTACATATCCGTCGAGTGCACCAATCGCGCTTTTTGCCGATCCGGACGTTTATTCATCGGCTCCGAACAGACTTACCGCGTCCGGCGTCGGTGACGTTATAGGCAAAATTACCGCGCTCTATGACTGGAACGCGTCAAAACTTTTGTGCGGCGAGGAGCTTTGCCCGGAAATTTACAAGCTTACAAAAGAGGCACTCGACGTCGTGGTCGATGCTGCCGAAAATCACGCCGGGAGTCGCGATTTTGCCGAAAAAGTTATGAATGCACTGATTCTTTCCGGCGTTGCGATGCAGCTTCAGGGAAGCTCGCGTCCCGCTTCGGGATCCGAGCATCACATATCACATTTTTGGGAAATGCACGTCATAAATGAGGAAATCGACGCGCTTCACGGCGAAAAAGTAGGCGTCGGAACGATCCTCGCGCTTGATTTCGTGAAAAACAACATTAATTTGCTCGATAGAATCGAAAGCATTGATTTTTCCGCAGTGTTCGACGAAAAAGCAATACGCAAAATATACGGAAAACTTACGGATGGCATCTTGAAAGAAAATTTACCGTCGAACCGCTTTGAGTCTTCTGCAATTGCAAAATTAGTCAGTTGCAAAATAAGTGACTTGGATGAATTAAAAAAACTGACGTGTCAACTCCCGTCTGCGGAAAAAGTCAAGGTTTTGCTCGCCTCGTGCGGTGCTCCTACGACTGTCGCAGAGCTTTCGCTCCCCTGTGATGATGATTTTATCATTAAGTCACTGATGTTCTCTCCGTACGTGAGAAACAGGTTAACAGTCGCGAAAATTATCTCCGCGATAATGCTTTCCGAACGCAAATCGGGCGGTAAAAACTGATGTATCCGCGCATAATTATTACGGCTGCGTCCGAAAAAGAAGCTTTCAAACTTAACAAAAGTCTGCGTATGCGCGGTATTTTTACCGAAATAATGACTTTTGATCAAGCGATAAAGCTTAAAGAGTCACCCGATGTTATAGTTGTGATGTCCAAAAAATATTCGTCGAAGGCGTATGCCATTTTATGGAACGCCAAAGCAAAGATGACCGGAGTCAGAACGGTTTCTGTCGGTGATGCAAGTTGTTATACAGGCGCCGATATAGACTTTCGTCTGTATTACACGGTCGGCAATAAAGACGACTGTGTAAGCGGTTCGATTTCAAAGCTGACGCGCCGAAATTTTACATTTGCAGAACGATCTTCCGTGGTATCGGACTTCTCCGATACACCCTTCATTTACTTTCGCGGCACGCGCATCCTTCTTTCCGACAATGAATCGCAAATCGTACATATTCTTGCATCGTTTGACGACGAATTCATATCGCCGAAAGCGATCGCAGGATACGTACATTTAAGCTTGAAATCCATCTCGGCTTACATCTCCGTGATCAATAAAAAGGCGCGTCTTTTAACCGGACACAATATGATATTTTCAAGCAGAATCAAGAACGGATACTCGCTTTTTGAGCCGTAAAACAAGCAACAACATAAAAAAGGAACCTGCATTCGCAAGTTCCTTTTTTGATTAATCAAAATTACAGCCTTTCGCAAAGCAGCCTTACGATTCTGTAAACTCTGCCAAACGAATCAAGGTCGAGCGCCTCTTTCGGTGTATGCTCACCGATCGTTATTGCGCCTGTTGCGATAATGTCCATATCAGGAACGGCAAGCTTGATGATGCCGCATTCGAGACCGGCATGAATTCCCATGACCGGGATGTCTTTACCGGTTACATCTTTATACGCACGGACATATTCGTCTCGTATGGGCGATTTTTCGTCGTATGCCCAGCCTTCGTAACGAGAGTCTGTCTTGGTCTTGAAGCCGCAGCTTTCGGCGTTTTGAGCCAAAATATCCGTTATTTTGTCAAGATCGCTTGATTCGGACGAGCGAGACGAGAGATGAAGCTCAAAATTTTCGGGCGTTACGGCGATTATCGCATAATTCAGCGACGTCGTTACCATGCCTATGTCGTGATTGTACTTTATAATGCCTTTGGGAAGCTTTTCCGTCAGAGCGAGCAGACGTGACGTAAATTCGGACGAAGGTCCGGAATATTCACCATTGCAAACTGTTTCCAACGTAAATTTGAAGCTACCGTCCTCGGCGATAAGTCTCGATTTTACATCAGAAGCCCAATCGGAAGCGATTTTTTGAGCAAGTTCCGCATCGGAAACGAACACGGTGGCTTTCGTTTTCGACGGGATGGCATTATCCTTGCTGCCGCCCGACATTTCAACTATATACGCATCCGTATGCTTTCTTATCTCGGCGACAAGCTCAAGCATAAGTAAATTCGAATTCGCGCGGCCGAGATGGATGTCAACACCTGAATGACCTCCTGCAAGTCCCGTGATTTCAAGCTTGAGAAAATCGCCCTTTGTCGATACGGATTCATACGAGTCGAGAACTCTCGTCCTCATTCCACCGGCACAGGACACGATTACAACCTCACCGCCGGTATCGAGATTTATCATTCTGCGCGCGGTGATTTTCGAATAATCAAAGGTTGTCGCGCCGGTAAGCCCTGTTTCCTCCTCTGTTGTAAAGAGACATTCGAGCCTCGGAGCCTTGAGTTCTGCGTCTGTCAAAAGCGCCATCATCATCGCGACGGCAACGCCGTCGTCGGCACCGAGCGTTGTTCCGTCCGCAGTGAGGAATTTGCCGTCATATTTCAGCTTGAGCGGATCTTTTTCAAAGTCGATCGTACATCCGGCATCAGCCTCACACACCATATCCGTATGACCTTGGATCATAACGGGCGGATGAGCTTCGTAACCATTTGTTGCCGGGCGAACGATAAGCACGTTATTGTTTGCGTCGCGATATGATGAAAGACCGTTTTCTTCGGCGAAATTCGTCAACATATCTGCGATTGCTTTTTCATTTCCCGAACCGTGCGGAATTCGGCAAATGTCCTCGAAATATCTATAAAGCGGTTTCGGTGTTCTGTCGTTGATTATGTAATTCATTTTGATCTCCGATCACAAGTTAATCTGAAATAATTTTATCACAAATCAACTCTTTTGTCACTATAATGACAATATTTTTTTACTGCGACTTGATGAAGGTGATTTACTGTGCTATAATGTATATGTATGGCTTTGATGTACATCCGATGAAACGGACGGTAAATTAAATTGAAAATCGAATTCAAGAACTTTAACAATATTTTTAATATCAAAAAAGGGACGGTGTCCGCGATTGTTCTCGGCGCCGGGTCCTCCGAGCGCTTCGGTGGCAACAAGGTCGCGTATAAGCTCGACGGCATTCCAGTTTTCATACGGACTCTGAAGGTGTTTGACGCTTCTCCGCTGATCGACGAGATCGTTCTCGTTGTAAAGTCCGAGGAACGCGAATCCATCGCTTCCGACGTTGTTAAATACGGCCCGGTAAACAAGCTCAAATGCATCGTTGCCGGAGGCGACACACGTCAAAAATCAGCGCTCAAAGGCTTCGAGGCGATAAACCCCTCAGCCAAATATGTTGCAATACATGATGCCGCAAGATGTCTCATTACGGAAAATGACATTGAGCTTGTTTGTCGTGCGGCTTTTGCCGAAAGAGCGGCTACAGCTGCACACAAAGTCACGGACACGGTCAAATACGCCGACAAGCACGGCTACATCGACTATACGATCGATAGAAATTTTGTTTATACGGTTTCAACTCCGCAAGTTTTCTTAGCAGATCTTTATCGCGCCGCCGCATATACAGCGCGAGACAACGGCTTTGAGGCGACGGACGACTGTATGCTCGCCGAAACACTCGGCTTCAAGGTCAAGCTCGTCGAAATCGGCGGAGACAACATTAAATTGACGTACAAGGATGACATTGAACGAGCGCAGTTTATACTGAACAAGCGCAAAAACGCTTCCGAAAACGAAAGGAACTGATTATGCGTATAGGTCACGGTTATGACGTTCATCGTTACGATGAGAGCCGTCCGTTTATCATCGGCGGCGTTACTGTTCCCTCTTTTGCTGGTCTTGCCGGACATTCGGACGCTGACGTGCTTTTGCATGCGATAATGGATGCGCTTCTCGGAGCCGCAGGGCTTCGCGACATCGGCTATTATTTTCCACCGTCGGACGATACTTTTCTTAACGCCGACAGCGCTGTACTCGCTCGCGAAGTGCTGCGGCTCGTGCGTGAAAACGGCTACCGCATTATCAACATTGATTCAACCGTAATCGCTCAAAAGCCGAAGCTTTCGCCTTACATCAATGATATTCGCAAAAGTCTTGCCGAAATATTTGAGCTTTCCGTGGATGATGTGAATGTGAAAGCAACGACCGAGGAAGGTCTCGGCTTCACGGGAGAACTTCTCGGAGTGGCGGCGCACGCGGTTTGCCTTCTCGAATCTATATAAAGCATACGGGAGACGCGATTTTTTCATCGCACGTCCTTGTTTTTAACTTCCGTTCGCGTTGCCGTATGCGTGATTTTCGGGGGGCCCGATATATAATATGGCAAAAATCGCGCTCCCGTCACCGACAGACATGGCGATACGGACAAAGCTTTTCTCCCGTTTTGCAAAATCTGCAAGCAAAACCTCTCGACAAATCGAATTTATTCATTCAAACAGATAAATGAGGTAATTTATGGTTTATATTTCACCGTCAATTCTCGCCTGCGACTTCGCGCTTCTCGGAGATCAGGTTGCGGCTGCTCGCGCAGGCGGCGCCGATTTCATTCACGTTGATGTTATGGACGGAATATTTGTCCCGAACATCAGCTTCGGCTTTCCGATCATAAAGTCGCTCAGCTCTCATTTCAGTGCACCGCTTGACGTACATTTGATGATAGAACATCCTGAAAAGTACATCGAGGAAGCTTGCCGCTGCGGAGCGGATATGCTTACCGTACACTTTGAAAGGACTTGCGATCCCAAAGCTATACTTGACAAAATAAGACGCTGCGGAGCCCATCCTGCGCTTGCGATCAAACCGTCCACACCGGTTGAGGCAATCTTTCCGTACATAGAGGACGCGGATATGATTCTTGTTATGACGGTCGAACCGGGGTTCGGAGGGCAAAAAATCATGCCCGAAACAATCGAAAAAGTCAAACGTCTGCGCGAGGAAACGAACAGACTCGGTCTTGATAATTATAAGATCGAGGTTGACGGCGGAATCAGAGGCGAAAACATACTTGAACTGACCGATGCCGGAGCAAACGTAATTGTTATGGGTAGCGCGGTGTTCGGCGCACATGACATCGCCCAAGCGGTCAAGGATTTGAAAGAAATCGTAAATGAACAAAAAACAACCGAGGAACTATAGTTCCTCGGTTATTTTTTGTTTTGCTTGTGCAAGCTCAAGCGTAAACTCGAATTTACAGAATTTCCCCTGTTCGCTTGAAACTTTTATGCTTTCGCCATGTGCCTCAATGATGGTTTTTGCGATGTAAAGTCCGAGTCCCGTTCCGGTTTTGTCCAAACCTCGCGATTTGTCGCTCTTGTAGAATCTGTCGAATACATACGGCAAATCCTCGGCGGGTATTCCCTCTCCCTCGTTATATACACTGACGACAGCCTTTTTGCCTTTGATTGCGATAGAGATTTTATAAAGTCCGTTTTCGCATGAAAATTTTGCCGCATTGTCGCAAATATTATAAAAAATTTGGTATATAGCGTCTCTGTCCGCGCTGACATATACGTTTTCCTTGCACGGATCAAACTCGACATTCAAATTTTTCTTTTCGAGACGGCTTTCCATTGAAATTATTATCTGGCATGCAAGCTCGCATATATCAAAGTTCACCGGAGTGAATTTTCTGACACCCGCTTGGATTCTCGTTATGTCAAGCAGCGAATTAACAAGCCTTGAGAGACGTTTGATTTCCTCGCTGATGATGTTCAGGTAGTGTGTATGCTTTTCCGGCGGGATCGTGCCGTCCAAGATACCGTCAATAAAGCCCGAAATCGTTGTCATCGGAGTACGCAAGTCGTGCGATACATTTGCCAAGAATGAGCTTCGCATTTCTTCCAAATTTGACAGAGAATTCGCCATATTGTTGAACGCCGACGCAAGCTCCGCAACCTCGTCGTGACCGTTGACGGGTACTCGCATGTCAAAATTACCCGCAGAGAAACTTTTTGCTGCGATGCTCATATTTTTAAGCGGACTTATAACTCTGTCGCTGATGAAATAGACCGCGATGAGTGCAGCAAGCATTATCCAAAGGCTCGACATGATCGAGGTGTTTATGAGCGACTCCAAAAGAACGTCCATATCCGTATTTGACGAGCAGGCGAACACCGCTCCGCTGAGCTCATTATTATCAAGATAAAGCGGTCTGCCGTAGATATACGAAACATCGGAAAAAATGCCGTCCTCCTCTTCGGAAATAAATGAATAACCGTCAACGGAAACTGACGACATTATCTGCTCCGAAACTACAACGGTTTCTTCGTATTCCTTACCGTAATCTCCCGGAATAAACGGTACGTCGGGTCCGGTTGAAAACAAGACCTCGCCCTCTGTATTTGTAACAATTATTGACATATCCTGCGAATATTCAATCATCATATAGAGCATATCGTTGATGGTATATCTGTAATTTTTCACATACCGTTCAAGCGATTGGTATCTCGCCCCCGAAACGGATTCGCTTATATAGTCCGCAAATGTATCCGCGGCGTTTGAAAGCGACATTTTTTTTGACGAATCGGAGTATGTGCCGATCAAAGTTGAGATGATTGTTATTTGAATAACAAAGCTTATTATGATGATCATCATAAACACCGTTATATATTTTGTAAATACGGAACGAAACATATCGGAGAAAGCCTTCTTTCTTGAAGATTAAAAGAGAGCGCACAGACAAAGCCCGTGCGCTCGGATCGCGATTTTTTATTGAAGCAGCTCAAATTTGTAGCCTATACCCCAAACGGTTTTAAGAACCCATTTATCGGAAACGCCTTCAAGTTTTTCGCGCAGACGCTTAACATGAACGTCAACCGTACGTGAGTCGCCGAGATAATCAAATCCCCAAACCTTATCAAGAAGCTGATTTCTTGAAAAAACACGGTTGCAATTGAGTGCGAGAAAATACAAAAGCTGGAGTTCTTTAGGCGGAATATCGACAGCTTTACCTTTAAGCTTGAGCTCGTACTTTTCGATGTTTATTTCTATGTTGTCAAATTTAATTACTTTTTCATTTGTCTGATTATCGTGTGCGGAATATCTGCGAAGCACCGCTTTTACGCGTGCGGAAAGCTCTTTCATATCAAAAGGCTTAACTACAAAATCGTCCGCGCCGAGTTCAAGACCGAGAACCTTATCAAAAACCTCGCCCTTTGCCGTAATCATAATGATGGGCTTGTTCGAAATTTCTTTGATTTCTCTGCACACCTGCCAGCCGTCCTTTTTTGGAAGCATTATATCAAGTAAAACTATGTCGGGGTCGTACATTTTGAAAAAGCTTACGCCCTCGGCACCGTCATTTGCCATTTTTACCTCATAACCTTCGTTTTCAAAGTACAAACGAAGCAAATCACAAATATTAACATCGTCATCCACAACAAGAATTTTGGTTCCGATTGCCATTTTGATACCTCCTGCACATATTTGGTAAACAAGTTTATTATATCATCAAAAATCACGTTTGTAAACTAAAATTTTGCGCTGACAAAAATTTTAGCGTTTGAAAACAGACTTCCTCTTGTATGATTACTATCATACAGTTCAAATTTGAAGAATATTTGTCTGTTATCTGTTTTTTATGTGAAAATTTTTCCGTACAAAAGCATAAAGCAATTTTGAGGATTTTCTCTTGCAAAAGCGATCGATATGGGATATACTGTTATATTAAAACGCAATTGGGAGAAACAAATGAAATCAAGTATAAAAAAAGCAATTTTCGACAAGATAAACGAGTACGATTCGATACTTCTGTTTCGTCACGTGAGAACAGACGGAGACTGTATCGGCGCAACGAAAGGACTTAAAGAAATTATAACGGCAACGTGGGCGAATAAGAAAGTTTACATCATCGACAACGAAAAAAACGAGGCTCTTGCCTTTCTCGGCCCCGATGATGCCGAAATTCCCGATGAAATTTACAAAAATTCTTTGGGAATCGCGCTTGATACCGCTTCCGCAGATCGCATATCAAATCAAAAATACAAGCTTTGCCGTGAGCTGATCAAAATAGATCATCACATTCCCGCCTCGCCCTACGGCGATATCCAGTGGATCGAGGAGCATTATGCGTCGTGTTGTGAAATGATCGTTGAATTTTACGAGATGTTTTGCAACACGCTCGTTTTGACCAAGGAAGCGGCGACATATCTTTACACCGGAATAGTCACCGATTCGGGAAGATTCAGATTCGAGGAGGTGACCGGCGACACGCTTCGCAAAGCGGCGGTTCTTCTTGACCGGGGTGTGGATAAAACGAGACTTTATTCCCAGCTTTACCTTGAAGATTTCGATTCATTGAAATTCAAGGCGGAAGTATACAGTAAAATGAAGCTTACGGAAAACGGCGTGGCTTACATATACATTGACCGCGAAATGCATGAAAAATTCAAGCTTTCCAGAGATCGCGCAAGCTCGTCCGTAATCTGTCTTGACGGAATTGCCGGATCTATCGTATGGGTTGCATTCATTAACAATTGCGACGAATCCGGAAGCATACGAGCACGTTTACGTTCGCGATTCGCGCCGATCAATCAGATTGCGGAAAAATACCGCGGCGGCGGTCACGCTTTTGCGAGCGGAGCAACGCTTTACAGCGAGGATGAAATCGACACGATGCTTGCCGAGCTCGACGCTTACGTCAAAGATTACAAGGAAAACCACACCGGTTGGCTCTGATGTTACATAAAAAGCGCAAGTCAAATTTGACCTGCGCTTTTGTTTTATCGGATGCGTTCTTCCGTTTCTTTATTGAACAAGAAGATTTTATGAGGTTTGATATTGTACGAAACGGTTTTAGTTGAAGCATCGATCTTTGAATCTGAAGCGACTATCGAACGAATCTGCGCGCCGAGAGCTGCGGGATTATTCGAAATGATGCTCATATCTCTGCCCATAACTTCAATATTGACAAGTTCGCAGTGTAGCTTTCCGTCCGTCGCGGGCTCAAAACCTTCGGGGCGTATGCCGACAAACACGTCCCGATCGTCTATGCCGTTCGTTTCAAGCACGGCATCCTCGCCAATGTAAACCTTATTGTTTTCGATTCTGCCTTCGAAAACATTGATCGGAGGCGTTCCGAGGAATTTCGCAACAAAGAGATTGATCGGGTCATCATAGACTTCCTGCGGTTTACCGATCTGCTGGATTACGCCGTGCTTCATAACGACGATCCTATCCGAAATTGACATTGCTTCTTCCTGGTCGTGCGTTACGAAAACCGTTGTGATTCCCGTTTCCTTTTGGATGCGACGTATTTCTTCGCGCGTTTGGAGTCGCAATCTTGCGTCGAGGTTGGAGAGCGGCTCATCCAAAAGCAAAACTCGCGGTATTTTCACAAGAGCGCGCGCGATTGCTACACGCTGCTGCTGACCCCCGGAAAGCTCGCTCGGTTTGCGATCCATAAGCTCGTCTATCTGCACGAGTTTCGCCGCTTCGTGAACGCGGTCTGCCATTTCCTGTTTTGTAAGCTTGGCCTCCCCTTTGAGATTTTCAAGAGGAAACATAATGTTTTGCTTAACCGTCATATGCGGATAAAGCGCATAATTCTGAAAAACAAGTCCTATTCCGCGATTTTCGGTGGAAAGTTCGGTAACGTCGTCCTCACCGAAAAATATTTTGCCGGACGTGGGCTTTTGAAGTCCGCTGATCAAATATAGCGTCGTGCTTTTTCCGCACCCGGATGGTCCGAGCAATCCTACAAGCTCACCGTCCGGAATTTCAAGCGAAAAATCATTAACGGCAACTACCTCTTTCCCGGACTTTTTATCCCTGCTCGGAAAGATTTTGGTCAGATTTTGCAATACAACTTTCATATTTTACCCTTAAATTAAATATAAGTATGTCCGTTTCATAACGAAAAAGCCTCGAAAACAAGCTTCACATACATAATACAAGAAAACACGCGAAAAAGCAAGCAAAAAAGCAAGAGTTGCGGCGCAAGTTTTTATTTTTGAAGTTTTATCGGGGCCTTTTGGATTTAATCAGTCAAAATACCTTGACAAAATTCAAAATATGGCTTAAACTGATTAAGTTCTTAATTAGTGTTTAACAAGGAGAAACCATGCGTAAAAAATGGACACTTATGCACGGCATTGCACGGGCGAGGACAGCGTGGGACGATCACATGCGGCAAATCGCGCAGGAAGAAGGAGTTCCGGATTCTTATCGACCGGTGATTATGTTTTTGTATCGCAATCCCGGTGCAAGTCAAAAAAACATTGCGGAATTTTTAAGCGTAACGACGTCTGCTGTCAACCAGGTTGTTAAAAGTATGGCGGAGGACGGATATTTGAAAAAAGAATCCGATCCCAGCGACAAACGCGGTTTTAAGCTGTATTTAACCGATCAGGGTGAAGATGTCGCATGCCGCCTTCGTTTGAGACTTGATCAGTCCGACGATGCCATCACCGAATTTATCGGCAGTGAAAAAGAGGAAGAACTGATACAGCTTCTTCATCAATTGACAGATTTCATCCGAAAGGAGCTGCAATAATGCTCAAATATCTGAAAAAATACTGGTTTTTCTGCGTTCTCGGTCCACTTTTTATGGTCGGCGAAGTATTGGCAGACTTAATTCAGCCCGACCTTATGGCTGACATCGTGGACAACGGCGTTCTCGGTGCCAATGTTGATTTGATCATTCGCGTCGGTATAAAAATGATCATCATCGTCATACTTGGAGGAATCAGCGGCGTTTTGTGCGGTGTTTTCGCCAATTTGGCGGCTCAAAACTTCGCAAATGATCTGCGTAAGGACGTTTTCTCGAAGATTATGAATCTTTCGTTTCAGCAGACGGACAAAATATCCACCGGCTCGCTTGTAACGCGTCTGACAAACGACGTAACGCAGGTACAGCAGATGGTAACGATGAGCATCCGCGGTTTGGTTCGTAACTCGGTAATGTTCATCGGCGGAATTATTATGCTTTACCGTCAGTCACCGAAATTTGCGATAATCGCAGCGTGCGGCTTGCCGTTCGTTATATTCACGGCTGTATTTTTTCTTAAACGCACCTCTCCCCTTTTCGCCGTTGTTCAAAAAAAACTCGACAGCATTAATCACATCATGCAAGAGAACGTAGCGGGTGCGAGAGTTGTTAAGGCTTATGTCAAGGAAGAATACGAGCTTGAGCGTTTCGACGATGCCAACGACTCTCTTTGTGAGGAAAATCTGCGTGTACAAACGCTTCTCGCATTTATGAGTCCTTGTATGAACATCGTCTTGAACTTATGTGTTGTGGGCGTGCTTTTGGTCGGCGGATACACCGCAAAGACCGGTGGAAGCATCACTCCCGGTAACACTATGGCTGCCATTACTTACCTCGCACAAATTCTTCACGGCGTAACATTTATGGCTAACATCTTCCAGACGTTCAGCCGCGCAAAGGCTTCGGCGGACCGTCTCAACGAAGTTCTTCAGTCGCCTGAAGTTCTCCTCAGCGGAAAATTCGATCAAGATACAAACGAAAAAGGCGTCGTTGAATTCAAAAACGTCAGCTTTGCTTATCCCGGCAGTGACGGTCAGAACGTGCTTGAAAACATATCATTCCGCGTAAATCTCGGTCAAACCTTTGCCATCATCGGCGCAACCGGAAGCGGCAAGTCCTCGATCGCGCATCTGATTCCGAGATTTTACGACATTGACGAAGGTCAGATACTTGTGGACGGCATCAACGTGAAGGAATACGATTTGACAACGCTTCGCGACAAAATCTCAATCGTAATGCAGAAGGCGGAGATGTATTCCCGAAGCATCGCGGAAAACATAAGCTGGTCGAAGGCGGATGCTGAGCCGATTGAGATCAAAAAAGCTGCCGAAATCGCGCAGGCAGACGATTTCATATGCTCGAAACCCGAAGGATACTACACCCCCGTAACCGAGGGCGGACATTCCCTTTCAGGCGGTCAAAAGCAGAGACTTTCGATTGCAAGAGCCGTACTCAAGGATCACGAAATTTTGATTTTCGACGACGCAACAAGCGCGCTGGACTTGAAAACCGAAGCAAATCTTTATGCCGCGCTTCGCAAGGAATGCCCCAACGTAACAAAAATCATCATCGCACAAAGAATCGCGTCTATTCGCGATGCTGATCAGATCATGGTACTTGACGGAGGAAAAGTCTCTGCCGTCGGCACACACAAGGAGCTTTTGGAATGCTCTGAAATTTATCGTGACATTTATCATTCTCAGCTTAAGGAAGGAGGCGAGATCAATGAATAACAGCCAACTTCCGAAAGGATTTGAACACGCACCGAATGAAAACGTGCGTACATATAAAAATGTTGAAATTAAGTCGAATAATCCCCCGACGATCAACTTCCGCGGTCGCCCCGGCGGTCCCGGCAGAAACATGGGGCAGACTGTTGAACACGCTAAGGACGCAAAAAGCACACTTATGCGTTTGGTACAGTATTTCCGCAACGCAGGCAAGCTTTTGCCTCTGCTCTTGATTGCGGTAGTCTGTGTCACGTTGGCAGGTCTTGCCGCGCCGTCTTTACAAGGAAGCGGTATTGACGCAATCAAGGACCGCGAATGGAACAAGCTTTACACAAGCGTTATTCTCTTGGCTTTGGTGTATGTCGGAAACGTAATATTTACATTGTCGCAGTCGCTGACGGCGGCAAAGCTCAGTCAGAACATCACCAAGCAGATGCGACATGATCTATTCGCGAAGATTGACCACCTTTCGATCAAATATCTGGACACTCATTCCAACGGCGACGTAATGAGCCGTATGACAAATGACGTTGAAAACGTATCAAACACGATCTCGCAGAGCATCGGCTCGCTGATTTCCGGAGTTTTGACGATCATCGGAACTATTGCAATCATGTTTTGGTATTGCTGGCAGCTGACTTTGATAACTATGGTCACTGTGCTTATCACGCTGTTCGTTACAAAAAAGATGTCCCGGGCGATGCGTAAAGTTTACCGCAAGCGATCTGCCCTTTTGGGGCAGCTTAACGGTCATTCCGAAGAAATGATCACCGGCTACAAATCCATCGTCGCATACAACAAACAAAACGACACGATCGGTGAGTTCTGCGAAACGTCCGATGAGCTTACGAACGTCAGCATTAAAGCCGAAATTTTAGGCGGCTCAATGGGTCCTCTGATGAACTGCATTTCAAACATCAGTTTTGTTATAGTTGCGGCTTTCGGCGGCTATTTCGCGTATACGAATTTGATCACAATCGGTACAGTTTCCGCGTTTATCATTTACGCAAAGCAATTTTCGCGCCCTATCAACGAAATCGCGCAGCTTTACGGTACAATTCAAACCGCCATCGCCGGTGCGGAACGAGTATTTGCTCTGCTTGACGAGCCGGATGAGGACAAGAGCGGCGACGTTGAGCTTGACTCTATCACGGGTAAGGTTTCCTTCAAAAATGTCGATTTTTCTTACACCCCCGAAAAGCAAGTCCTATATGATTTCAATCTGGACATTGAGCCGGGTCAGAAGATTGCGCTTGTCGGCGCTACGGGAAGCGGAAAAACAACTGTCGTTAATTTGCTGATGCGTTTTTACCCCGTTGACAAAGGCGAAATTTTGGTTGACGGCGTTAATATTCAGAACATCAAACGCGACTTCTTGCGTAAAAACATAGCCATCGTTTTACAGGACACTGTTCTGTTCTCCAACACGATCGAAAACAATATCAAATATGCAGATTTGAACGCCGACGACGACGCGATGGTATCCGCCGCTGAAATGAGCAACATCCGTCGCTACATTGAGCGTCAGCCGAACAAATACAAGACCTTCTTAAAGCAGGCGGGCGCAAATCTTTCGCAGGGGCAACGTCAATTGATGGCAATCGCTCGCGCCGTGCTTGCCGATCCGAAGATACTTATTTTGGACGAGGCTACGTCGTCCGTTGATACTCGAACCGAAAAGAAGATTCAGGACGCTATGGTGCGCCTTATGAAAAACCGCACAAGCCTGATAATTGCTCACCGCCTTAGCACCATTCGTGATGCGGACAAGATCGTCGTTATGGATCAGGGACGCATTGTTGAAATAGGCAATCACGAGCAACTGATCAAACAAAAGGGAAAATATTACGAGCTTTACATGACGCAGTTTGCCGGAAATAAAACCTAACGGTGGCGCATATGGACGAAATCGCAAACATTATGAACCGAGTCGGCATTCGCGGTTGTTCGGACAAAAACATTTCCGAAAGCGAGTTCTTCGGACTTTTCTCCGCTCTGCTGTTCAGATGACGCAATGTTCTTTCAACATCTTCCGAAGTTTTCGCATAATAATAGCCTCTTGCACTGCTGCAAATCGGAACACTTCTGCAACGCATTTCGTTTACTGTCATTCCGATGTAACTTCCCGACATATGAAATATTCTTTCAATTTCTTTGCTAAGCGCCGCATAAAATCGTAGTCGGACGCACTCAATGAATCCAAAGCCTGTTCCAATATCTCAAATGCAATTTTCTGCATAACTTCCGCTACGACATCTGCATCGGGATCTGCGATGATCTCTTCGCCGTTGTACAGTTTATCCTCAATAATCAACGAAGACATCGAAACTGTTTGAAATCCACTCTCACGTTTCATACGTTTAAGATAACAATGGCGATTAAATTCCTTTCGCCACTTCAGTGCGGTTGCCTTATCACACTCTGCGATATACCAAACATCGCTGTATTCGTGCGCACCCAGATCTGCAAAGTATCTTCCCTTCTCAGCCGGTGTTTTGACAAACTCGTTGAAGTCTGCGATGGACATCATCAGCCAATTATCTTCACTGCCAGATTTGTTGGGATTCTTTTTAACTAAGTAAAAGGCTGAGAAGGCTCAAAACGTTCGTATGAAGGCAGTTGTGCAACAAAAAAGCACCGCATGGAAACAAGTCAGAGTTATACTCTGTATCTTGCCTTCATACGATGCTTGAGATCTGCGCCCTTGCGGGTGGACTGCCTATACGCTATAAAGTTATATTCAATTATTTCTTTTGATGCAGATAGTACGACTCTGCATATCGGTATCTGCTCTCTTTCAAATACTTTCGCATTCGATGGAAATAGGCTACATTCAAAACCATTTCGGCTTTGCACCTATTGCATTTGACTCGAACATGACCGGCTGTGTCCGCAAACACACCCTCAATATAATGAGTACAATACGGACACTTCAGTTCCCTTTCCGGTATAGAAGTGCATTTTTCAAAAGATAATAGCATCTTTCTATGTGTTTCTTACGTTAACGGCTGATTTTGAAATTTCGGTGCTGTATTCGGTCTCATTAGGTTATCACCTCGGATTCAAGTATCTGCTTTCTGAGCAGTTTCTCAAGAGGCCGATAATCCAACATTTCAAATATCAACGCCACACTTGCCAAGTGTCTGTGCAAAAAACTCTGCGGGCCAAGTCGCAACGTCTCCAATCGTTTTGATTCCATAGGAGGCAAGTT